>CAYLZQ010000318.1:0-3328 GCA_964388045.1 uncultured Elusimicrobia bacterium
AGAACCTCCAGGCCAAGGGGCTTGGGGAGAACCCCGTCGTCACGGCCCAGCAGACGGTGAGCTTCGATCGGAACGGCAAGTCCACGACCAAGACCGCCTGCGGTCAAGCCTGCGCCCTCGACGAGAGGGGCCTTAGTTTCGGCAAGGGCGGCGGGTCCATCACCTTCGAGGAGGGCAGGATCTCCGCCGGAGAAAACGTCAGCTTCACTCAGCCACTCAAGGGAAAGGGGGCGGATGGGACCTCCGAGGTGCCCGTCGCGCAGAGGATCAGCTTCGACGCGGCGGGAAAGCGCGCCACTACCTTCGAATGCTCCGAGGCCTGCACCTTCGGGGACATGAGTTTCGGCCGCGAGGGGGGCTCGATCATCTTCGATGAGCGCGGCAAGGTCTCGGCGGGGAAAAACGTCGTCCTCGCCCAGAACCTCAAGGGAAAAGGAGGGGACGGCAAGTCGGAGGTGCCGGTCGCGCAGAAAGTGAGCTTTGACGGGAAGGGCAGGCAGACCTTCGACATACGGTGCTCCGAGGCCTGCGCGATCGGGGACATGACCTTCGGCGCGGGCGGGGGCTTCCTCACCTTCGAGGAGGGCAGAGGGACCGTCGGGCAGAACGTCACCCGGACCCATCCCGACGGAACGACGGATAGCTTCTCGCAGGGTCACGTGGACCGGGGCGGCCAGGTGACGGGGGTGCAGTACAACCACACGCGTAAGAATCCGGACGGCTCCTCTACCCTGAGGAGCGAAATCCGCTGGCAGGACGACCAAGGCCGAGACGCCGGGTTTTCGCTGAGCTACCAATCCCAAGACAAGGACAACAGGGCGAGCGGCGGCTCCTACGAATACGACAAGCTCACCGGGCGAGGAAGGATCGGATACCCGGACGGAAACGAGCTCCGCTTCCAGGGGGACCTCGAGGCCCTGGCAAAGAAGTCCCCGGGCACCCCGGTGACGATCCAGGGAGAGTTCTGGTCCCCGGCCATGAAAAAACCGCTGGATCAAGAGTTCTACACGCCGATGAAGCGGGTCTCGATCCAACTTGAGACCCGCGACTGGGAGGCCCTCAAGCACAGGGAAAGCTACCGGGGGACCCTGCTTCCCGACTTCCTGATCCCGGATCGGCCTCCCACCAAGGGCGATAGCCGCATCGTGGCGCGGGAGGCAGGCCCTGATGGAGATCCCCTCCTCATTGGAACCTTCGACGCCTTCCGGGGGATGGTGGCCGACACGAGGTCCACGGCGGCCCTGGCCTACGCCGAGAGGGGGCATCTCGAGGCCGTCTGGGAGGATGTCGGCTACTGGGGAGGAAGAATCTTCGAGGAGGCCGGAGGGGCGGCCCAGGTCCTCTTGGGGGAACTCACCTACCTCGTCGGAACGTCCGAGGAGTTCTGGGGAAAGCTCCTGGGCTCGGAGGTGCTCGAGTCGGCGGGGAACTACACCATGGCCAAGGGCTCTCAGCTCGTCACGGGGGCCTCGATCATCAGGCATACCGTAGGCGTCCTGACCGGCGAGGAGAACTGGGCTGTGGGGTCCCGGCAATCGAGCATGGCCTTCGCCGAGTCCGAGATCGCCAAGGACGTCCTGCGCAACGAGATGGAATGGCAGGCGGGCCGCATGGGAATCTCCCGGAAGGCCGCGGGGAAGATGTCGGATGAGGAGCTTGGCGATGTCTGGATGACGACGGGATTTAAGCAGTTCATGGACTACTCGAGGAGCGAGAGCCAGAAATACGGGGGCCTCGTGGCCGCGCTGGGGACCGCGGGAAGCTTCGCCGGAAAGACCGCGGACACGGCGCTCACCCTCTATTTCGGGGGATCCCTCCTCGAAGGCTTGGGCCTGCCGGGCTACCTCTTCAACACTGCGGTCGGGGTCACCATGATGCCCGGCTTCGTCAAGGAGATGACGCATCAACTGGCGAACCCCGACGAATCCTTCCTCAACAAAACCATGGACTTCTTCTCGGAGGCCGTCGGCATGTACGCCGGGGGGAGGGCCTTGAAGGCCCAGGCCGCGGCCCGCGCAGGGCCCAAGACAAGGGTTCCCGCCGAGGCCCCGACCTGGAAGGGCCAGGCCCTTGAGCTTGGGAAGGGAATCGGGGGAGCAAGTCTTCTCCTAGGAAGCCAGCTTCTTCTCACCGCCGGCCTCGAGGCCATGGGCATGGAGAGCCCCGAGCTACTCGGGGCCCTTCTCCCCACCACCCTTCACTCAGGCCTAACCCATGGGCCGGCCCGCGAGGGCCTGGGCCGGGAGGCTCCAGCCCTCGGAATGGAGAAGGCCGCCAAGCCCCTCGAGGGGCCGATGAGGGGGGCGCAGGCAAGCCTCCAGCTCGACGCCAAATGGCAGGGAACCGCCGATTCCCTCGTCCGGAGGGGTTACGAGCCCAAGGTCGTGGACCAGTGGATCCACAGGGCCCAGGAGCTCGGAAAGGCGCCCAAGGATTTCTTGCGGGACGTGGCCACGGCAAGGGAGGCCGGGATGAGCGAGGCCAGCATCTCACAGGCCCTGGGCCTGCGGCAGGCCAAGGCCCCCGGCGGCGGGGAGCTTCCCACCGCATGGAACCCCGTCCTTGCCGAGGCCGGGCGCCACGGGGTGCCTCGGGAAACCGCCAGGGCCTGGGCCGAGCACGGCAGGGCCACTGGCCTGCATCCTGAGAACGTTCGGGCCGCGGTCCGGGCCGGGCTGGAAGGGGGAATGAGCCCTGAGGCGATCTCAAGGGCCCTGGGGATCAAGGATCTGCCCAAGCCAGAACTTGCCCTGGCTCCCGAGAAGGGAAAACCGGTCGCCGCCGGAGAAACGGGAAAGCCTCCCCATGGGGCCGCCTTCGCCGGCCCAAAGCCCCCAGTTCCGCTGACCAGGGATAAGCTCCTCGAGGCGGTCCTCACGGCCGGGGAGCAGAGCCAGAGGCTCATGAGGGAGGGGAAGCTCCCCAAGGCGACCAGAGACAACTACGTCAACGCGACCGACATCGGAAGGGGCGTCGAGGGAGTGCCGGGGGAGAGGCAGGCCACGATCAGCCACGTCCTAGGAAAATACGTCAGAGCCGGAGCCTACGACGAGGTGGTCTTGGTCGACCCCAGATACGACCCGGTCCTCAGGGATTTCCTCCGGGAGATCCAAGGCGAGATCCAGAAGAGGTGGGGCCAGCACACGGCCCGCAACGAAGCCGAGATCCTCCGCTTCATCGGAGAGAAGGTGGGCGAGAGGATCGAGTATTCCTCCCTCGCGGCCGAGGAGGGCTTCAAGCCTTCCCAGCCCGGCCAGATCTCGCTTTACCGCCTGGGGGACTTCATGAACCTCAGGGTGGAGGGCCGGGAGCTCGGCCACGGGTTCGG
>CAYLZQ010000319.1:0-3327 GCA_964388045.1 uncultured Elusimicrobia bacterium
TGATGCGCACGACCTCGAGCCCCGCGATCGTACCCGCGTCCTTGGTGGCCTGCCGTTGGTTGTCGTTGAAGTAGGCGGGGACCGTGATCACGGCCTTCTCGACCTTGTCACCCAGGAAGGCCTCCGCGTCGCGTTTGACCTTCTGGAGGAGGAAGCCCGAGAGCTGCTGGGGCGTGAATTCCTTGCCGTCCGGGACCTTGTACTTGTAGTCCGTCCCCATCTTGCGCTTAAAGGCCATGAAAGTCCCCTCGGGGTTGGCGACCGCCTGGCGCCGGGCCGGCTCCCCGACCAGGAGCTGGCCGTCCCTGGCGAAGGCCGCGAATGAGGGGAAGGCCTTGCCTCCCACCGAGGTTCCCTCGGCCGAGGGTATGATCGTGGCCTTTCCCCCCTCCATGACGGCCGCGGCCGTGTTGGAGGTTCCCAAATCAATCCCTATGATCTTGCTCATAGCTTCCTCCCGCGCTCTGCTTCCTCCCTGGCTCCGCTCTCCTCCTCAGCCGCTTGAGTCCCGGCGGCGGCGGAAGAGGGCTTCCTGGCGATGCGGACCTTGGCGGTTCGCAGCACCTTGTCCTGAATCATAAATCCGTTCTGGAGGACCTCGACCACCGTGCCCTCCTTGAGGTCCGGCTTCTCCACAGTCCCGAGGACTTCGTGCCTGAGGGCGTCATAGGGCTTGCCCGCGGGCTCCATGGCCGTCACCCCCTCCTGCCGGAATATCTTCTCGAACTCTTTGAAAATCCCCTCCATCCCCCTGGCGAAGACGGTCTCCGCGTGGGTGGCCTGGATCTCCTCGTGCGCCTTCTGGAGAAGGTCGTAGACCGGAAGGAACTCGAGCAGGAGCTCGGTCTTCCCCAGCCGGTAGTACTCGGGCTTTTCCCTGTCCGTGCGCTTGCGAAAGTTCTCGAATTCAGCCTTGAGCCTGAGCAACTGGTCATAGTAGTCGGGCCGCGGGCCCTCGCCCGGGCCGCCCGCCGCGACCTTGTCCGAGGAGGGCTCCTGGCTCATAGCTCCTCCTCCCAGGAGCCGAGCTTCCTGGAGACGATCTCGGCCAGATAGGCGACCAGGCTCATCATCCGGGAATACTCCATGCGCTTGGAGCCCAAAATCCCAAGGACCCCCACCACTCTGTCGTTGTGGGTATAGGTCCTGGTGACCAAGGAGAGGTTGGTCAGCTCCGGGATTCCGCTCTCACGGCCGATGCGCACCCGGGGCCTAAGGCTCTTCTCAGGATCCCTCTCGCGCCTGCGCAGGTCGAGCTCGCTCTCCAGGAGCCCGGTCAGGGCGCTCTTGTCGCTCATCATCCGCATCAAGGACTGGACGTAGTGGAGGTCGCCGATCTGCTCGGCCTGGCTGAGAATGTTGTTGGCTCCCTCCACGTAGAGCTCGTCCGGGGCCACGATCCGCCCCACCTCGTGCAGGAGCTCCCCCGCCAGGGCGTTGAGCTCCCTGAATTCCCGCTCCATCTGCCGCAGCTTGGCCATCACGGCCGCCTGGGCCTGGCGGACGCTGCAGCCCTTGATGTTCTCGTTGAGGAAGCGGTTGAGGACGTTGATCTGGCGCGCGGAGGGAGAAAAACTCAGATGGATGGGCCAGTGCCTGACCAAGCCAGCCTCGGTCACGAGGATTCCCAGGACGTTGCGTCCCCCCAGGTGGATGAGCTCCAGGCGCTTCAAGACATGGTTGCGCATCTGGGGAGAAAGGACCAGGCCAGCGCTATGGGAGACCCTCGAGAGGAGCTTGGAGGTCTCGGAGAGGAGGCTGTCCAACTCCTCGATCCGGCTGCGGTACTGCCGTTCGATCTGCTCCTTCTCCGTGGAGGCCAGGCGCTGGACGTCCATCAGGTAGTCGACGAAAAAGCGGTAGCCCTTGTCCGTCGGCTCGCGCCCCGCCGAGGTGTGGGGCTGGTGGAGGTAGCCCTCCTCCTCGAGCTCCTGGAGGACGCTGCGGATGGTCGCGCTCGAGAGGTCCATCCTGGCCTGCTCCGCGACCGCAGAGGAGGAGACCGGCCGGGAGGTCTTGATGTAATAGTGGATCGTCCACTGAAGGAGATCCCTCTTGCGTTTCTCGACGACTTCAGGCTTGAGTTGGCGCATGATCTTTCAGGTAAGGCGCCGCGACGAAGTCTAAATTAGCAGTTTGATCCTGCGACTGCTAATATTATAGCCCAATCCTCCAGGGCTGTCAAGGATTCGTAGGTTTTTGCTGGGAAAACAGCCGGATTTATTTGTGGACCTTGGCCCCGGCGATCACCTCGTCGACGATGCCGTAGGCCCTGGCCTCCTCGGCGGACATATAGTAGTTGCGCTCCATGTCCTTGCTGATCTTCTCGAGCGGCTGCCCGGTGTGCTTGGCCAGGATCTTCTCCAGGGTCTTGCGCGTGTAGTCCATCTCCTTGGCCTCGACGATGATGTCGGTGGCCTGTCCGGAGATGCCCCCCACCAGGGGCTGGTGGATCATGATCCGCGACTGGGGGAGGGCGAAGCGCTTGCCCTTGGTGCCGGCGGCCAGGATCACGGCTCCGAAGGACATGGCCATCCCCATGCAGATGGTCGTGATCGGGGCCTTGATGTACTGCATCGTGTCGTAGACCGCCAGGCCCGCCGTCACCATTCCCCCTGGAGAGTTGATGTAGATGTTGATGTCCTTGGCGGAGTCGTCAGACTCCAGGTAGAGGAGTTGGGCGATAAGGATGTTCGCGGAATCGGTCGTCAGCTCCCCCTCATAGCCGCCCACGAAGATGATACGGTCCCTGAGGAGGCGCGAGTAGATGTCGTAGCCGATGACCGAGCCTTGGGTCGCGCGTTCGATGACTTGCGGAATCAGGTTCATGGCCCCATCAAACCATATTTCCCGGCCCCGGCTCAAGCAGCGCTCAGGGCCTCAGGGCTGGGACACCCGAGCCCGGTAATACCGGCCCTTGACATCGCCGAGCCAGCGCTCGATCTTCCTCTGTCTCTTGGCGCTGGTCGGGTGGGTGCGGAGGAATTGGGCCAGGGGGGGCTGGGAGGCCTTGTCCTGGGTGGCCTTCTCCATCCTCTGCCAAAAGGAGAGAGCCGCCTGGGGGTCGTAGCCGGCCTTGGCCATCAGTATGATCCCGATGTGGTCCGCCTCGGACTCCTGGGCGCGGCTGTAAGGGAGCAGCACCCCGACCCCGACACCTAGCCCGTAGGCGCGGCCGTAGAGCTCCTGGGCCGGGGCGGACTGCCCGGCCAAAAGGATGCCCAGGGCCTGGCCGCCGAATTTGGCCAGCATCCCATGGCTCATCCGCTCGGCCCCATGGCGCGCCAGGGCATGGGCGATCTCATGCCCCATGACCACGGCGATCCC
>CAYLZQ010000320.1:0-3319 GCA_964388045.1 uncultured Elusimicrobia bacterium
ACCCGGCCCCATGGTGGACCAGGGCCAGGCCCATCCCCCTCCAGGTAGGGTTGGCCTTTTTCCGGTTCCAGCGGGCATGCTCCCTGCGCTTGCGGGAGTAGCGGCTACTTTTCACCGCGCGCTCAAGGACCTCCAGGGCCCCGACGCTCTCGCGCAGGACCTGGCCGGTGGCGGTGACGGATCCCTCCCGGAAGGCGTTGAGCCTGCGCAGGGCCAGGGAGTCGATGCCTGTCTCCTCCGCGATCTTCTCCCAGTGGAGCTCCGCGGCGAATAGGGTCTGGGGGGCTCCGAAGCCCCTGAAGGCCCCGTTGGGAGGGGTGTTGGTGGCCATGGTCCTGGAGCGGACTCGGACGTTGGGGCACTCGTAGGGCCCGGTCGCGTGGAGGGTGCCCCGGGAGAGGACCACCGGGGAAAGAGTCACGTAGGCTCCCCCATCCATGACCACCTCGATATCCTGAGCAAGCAGCCTGCCTTCCCGCGTCAGGCCGGTGCGAAGGCGCACCACGGCCGGATGCCTCTTGGTCGTGGCGGGCATGTCCTCCAGCCTGTCGTAGATGATCTTGACGGGTCTTTTGGCCTTCAAGGCCAGGAGGGCCGCGTGAGCCGCGATCATGGAGGGGTACTCCTCCTTGCCCCCGAAGCCTCCCCCGGTGGCGGTCTGGACCACCCGGATCTTCTCCTCGGGAAGATTAAAGATCTTGAGGAGGGCCTTATGCACGTAGTAGGGGCACTGCATGGAGCCCATCACGACCAGGGTTCCATCCTCCTGCACGCTGGCCGCCATGCCGTTGTTCTCGATGTAGAGCTGCTCCTGGTGGGGAAGGCGATATTCGCCGAAGACGACGAAGTCGGCTTCGGCGAATCCGTCTTTGACGTTGCCCTTCTCTATCAGGTATTCCTTGAAGACGTTGTCCTTGCCGTAGAGGACCTGTTTCAGGGCGAGCGCCTCCTGGATCGTGAGCACCGGCTCGAGTTCCTCGTACTCCACCTGGATATGCCCGAGGGCCTCATAGGCCCTGGCTCGGTCGGGATGGGCCACCAGGAGGATGGGCTCCATCTGGTGCATGACCTTCTGCTCGACCAGGAGAGGCTGGTCGTTCTCGATCAAGGCCACGAAGTTGCGGCCCGGGATATCCTTGTGGGTGGCGAGGACGCACTCGCCCCACGGGAAGGAAGGGTCGAAAGCGATGCTCTTAATGCGGCCGTAAGGTATGGAGGAGCGCAGGGTGACTCCGTAGAGGCAGTCCTTGAAGACGCAGTCGTCTATGTATTTGGCCAGGCCGCGGAGCTTCTCAGGGCCTTCCTTGCGGGGGGAATTAACTCCGACGGCACCCATGGCACCGTATTCTAGCGCTTTAGCCTCAGGGCTGCAAATAAAATAGAATCAGGGGCATGCGAGTCCCCAGGAGCCTTTTCCAGAGACTGGCGGAGCAAGCCCTCGCAGAAATTCCAAAGGCTTTCCTCAAGATTCTCCACAACCTGGAGATAGACGTGAAAGCCCTTCCAGGCCCGGAGGCAGGCCGGTGGAAAGGCTCCAGGAGCCTGCTCGGGCTCTACCACGGGCTCAAGCGCGATGAGATGAGAAGCCCGCTGACCGGAACCTACCTGCCCGCTCGGATCGTCCTCTACCAGAGGAACATAGAGGATCTCTGCGCAAGCAAAGAGGAGCTGGCCAGGCAGATACGCCTCACCCTCCGCCACGAGATAGCGCACCACCTCGGGTTCTCGGATGAGGATCTCCGGGACAAATGGCCCGAGGGGGACTGAAGGGCCGCAAAAAGGTATAGTATCCCTCGGGCCAAGATCAGGCCCTCCCCCATGAAACCGCGTGTTCCTAGAAAGGCCCCATCGGGCTTTCTCCCTTTCCGGGTGGAGCTGGGCAAGCCCCCCCAGGTCTCGGCCCCGGCAGCCCCCATCCCCCAGAAGGAGCGCCTCTTCAACAGGGACTTGAGCTGGCTCCACTTCAACGAGCGGGTCTTGAGCGAGGCCGCAGACCCCTCGGTCCTCCCCCTGGAGCGCCTGCGCTTCGCCGCGATCGTGAGCTCCAACCTCGACGAGTTCTTCATGATCCGCGCGGCCGAGGTGACCAGGATCGCCCGCCGGCATCCCAACTACCGCTTCCCGGACGGGCTCAACGCGACCCAGATCCTGGCCCAGATCCGCGAGCAGGTCCTGCGCCAGAAAGCGCGCCAGGCCCAGGTCCTCGAGGATATCCTCCAGGCCCTCAAGGCCGAGGGGATCGAGATCCATAAGAGCTATGATGGGGACAAGAGCCTTGACCGGGAGATACAAGCGCGCCTGCCGAAGCTCACCCTCTCCCTCAGGCGCTCCTCGGAGCCCCTCCCCCGCCTGCCCAGCGAGCGCCTCCACGTTTTCGTGCGCTTCCCAGGCCAGTACGCGCTCATCGGCATCGAGGAGCGGGAAGGCCGCCTGGTCGAGCTTGCGGGCGCCCGTCCCCGCCGCTACGCCCTGACCGAACGCTGGCTTTCCGCCCGGGCGGCCGAGATCTTCCCGGACCGGGAGGTGATCGAGGCCTTCCCCTTCAAGATCATCCGGGACGCGGATCTCCGCTACCGGCCGGACGACGAGGAGTCCCTGGAGGTCCAGATCCTGGGAGCGGTGGCCAGGCGCCAGAGGGCCAAGGTCGTGCGCCTGGAGGTGGACGCCCCGGCCTACTCCGAGGGGGCCCTCTTCCTCGCCACGGCCCTGCGCCTGGACTCGGCGGGCCTCTACCGCTTCGACCTCCCCTTGGACCTGCGGACTCTCGCCCTCATCTACGGGGCCAAGGGAGCCGACTCCCTGCGCTACCCCCCGGTGGAGCCCAAGATCCCTCCCCCCTTCCTCAAGCCCCGGACCCTCTTCGACACGATCCGCAGGCAGGACATCCTCCTCCACCACCCCTACGATTCCTTCGACATCGTGGTCAGGTTCCTGGAGGCCGCCGCGGCGGACCCCCAGGTGACCCAGATCTTCCATACCATGTACCGGACCGGCCGCGAGTCCCCGGTCGTGTCCGCCCTCCAGGAGGCGGCCCGGAAGGGCAAGAAGGTGACGGCCTACGTGGAGATCAAGGCCCGCTTCGACGAGGCCAACAACCTGCGCTGCGCCGAGGAACTGCGCCGGGCCGGGGTGAGGGTGGTGCGGCCCATGGGCCGCTACAAGGTCCACAGCAAGCTCACCCAGGTCCTCCGCGCCGAGCCCACGGGCGAGGTCTCCTACCTCCATCTCGGGACCGGGAACTACCATCCCGTCACGGCCAGGCAGTACACGGACCTGGGGCTTCTCACCTGCGACCGGATGCTGGGCCGGGAGATCAGCG
>CAYLZQ010000321.1:0-3309 GCA_964388045.1 uncultured Elusimicrobia bacterium
CAGGAGGGCCCCATCCCCCACCAGGCCCTGGGCCTCGTCCGCGACCAGGGCCTGGGGGAGCGAGCCTCCGCCCGGGGCCAGGTCCTCGGGGCCGAGCTCCCGCCCTGGAGCCTGGATGGCCTTGAAAGGGAGCAGGACGACCCCGGAGCTGGCGGCCCAGGCCTGGGAGCTGCCCTGGTATTCCGCCGTGGCCACCCATTCAAGCCCCAGGGCCTTGAAGGCGCCGAAGAGCTGGGGGTCCAGGGCTCCTGCCCCCGGCACGAAGCCAGCCGGAGCGGAGCTGAAGAGAAGGCGGTACTGCTCCCGGGCCTGGACCATGCGGCGGAATGGGTCCTGGGGCCTTGGGGCTGCCGCAAGGTTGGCGATCAGGGGCAGGATAGGGTCGCCGGGGAGGCGCAGAGCCACCTCCAGACGACCTTGGGCGATGAAGGGGATGAGGAGCTTCTCAGCCTCCGGACTTACCCTCTCCGGACTCAGGGCGAGAGTCAGCTTGAGGCTCTCCTGGCGCCCGAGCAGCCCTGCAAGCCCCTCCCACTCCGAGAAGGATTCGGCCGGGACCCAAAGGAGGGCCGTCCTCCGGGCGCTCCCGAAGAGGGCCCATCCCGGGATGGCCCCGAGCAGGACAAGGGCCGCCCAGAGCAGCCTCACCGGACCTCCCTGACAGAGGCCCTGCGGCCTTCAGACTCCTCGGCCTCGCCGTTTCTTGGGTCGAGCCTCGCCTCGCCGTCGACCAGGAAGAGGTAGCGGTAGCGGCCCCGTGGCAGGGGAAGGATCAGCTCCCAGTCTCCCTTGGCCTTCCTGGCCATGGACAGGGTTCCAGCCCTCCAGGCGTTGAAGTCCCCGACCAGATGCACCGCTCTCGCCTTGGGCGCGTGGAGGCGGAACTCCGCGAACTCGAGGGCCTCCACGCTCCCGGCTCTCCCGGGGCTTGCCGCCCGGCCGGCCCCATGGGGGAGACCGCGCCATGGGAGTGGGCGCAGGGGGAACTCGGCTCCTTCCACCAGCCGCCGGTAGCGCTCCAGGGCCTTGAGCAGGAGTCCGGAGGGGACTAGGAGGAGGGTCCCCAGGCTCAGGACCAAGCCCCAGAAGGCCCAAGGGCTCTTCTCGCGCATCGGAGCGATGTTATCATTTTGGGGAGGCCGGGGGCAGTCAGTCCGCAGTGGATACCTCCTGCGGGAGTTTCCGCGGGGGGCGATGGGGGCGAGCGCCTGCGGCGCTTGGCCCCCTCAACTCACCGCACCTCCCCTTCTCCTGGGGGAGGTGGTTGCGAATGCGGAGAATGCGCTTCATAATCTACGCATAAAATACGTATAATAAAGTCTTGAAAAAAGCAAGAATAATAATTATAATATCCGCATAGAGTGCGTAGAATGAGCCACTACATCCACCAACTACCGGACTGGCCGAGCTTCCGATGGAACCAAGAGGCTCTCGCCACCCCCCTGGCCGCGGTGCGGCTTAGGCAGGGCCGTCTCCTCGGTCGGATGGAGAGCCTGGGCTTCCCTCAGCGAGACGAGGCCATGCTCAAAACTCTGACTCTCGATGTCGTGAAGTCCAGCGAGATCGAAGGCGAGACTCTCAATCCCGACCAGGCGAGGTCTTCGATCGCGCGGCGGCTGGGCCTCGATATCGCGGGTTTGGTGCCCGCAGACCGCCGCGTCGATGGCGTAGTGCAGATGGCTCTTGAAGCCACGCAGAACTACGCCAAGCCGTTGACCGCGGAGCGCCTGTTCGGTTGGCATACGGCCCTGTTCCCCGTGGCCCCGCAGAACGTCAGGGTCGGCGCTTGGCGCAACGATGCCAGGGGTCCGATGCAGGTCGTCTCGGGCGCGATAGGCCGCGAACGCGTGCATTATGAAGCTCCGCCAGCTGAGCGCCTCGATGCCGAGATGGCGCCGTTTTTAGAATGGGCGAACCGAACCGGCGACATTGATCCGGTTCTCAGGGCCTCCGAGGCCCATCTATGGTTCGTGACGATCCATCCCTTCGATGACGGCAACGGCCGCATCGCCCGCGCTATCTCCGATTGGGCGCTGGCTCGGTCCGAGAACAGCTCGCAGCGTTTTTACAGCATGTCGGCGCAGATTCGTCTGGAGCACAAGGCGTACTACGAGACCCTCGAAAGGACGCAGAAAGGCACGCTGGACATCACGGAATGGATGGACTGGTTCCTGGCTTGCCTTGATCGAGCTATCTCCGGGACGGAGAAATCGCTCGCGGCGGTCTTCAAGAAAGACCAGTTCTGGAAGACGCATGCGGCCGTTGCGCTCAACGAGCGGCAGCGTCTGATCTTGAACAAGCTGCTCGACGGCAACTTTGAAGGGAAGCTGACTTCGACCAAATGGGCGAAGCTGGCGAAATGCTCTCAGGACACGGCGCAGCGGGACATCGTCGACCTCATTGGGCACGGCATCATGGTCAAGGACAGCGCTGGCGGGCGAAGCACGAGCTACTCTCTGAGGGATTCCGATGAACGATAATTCGCTGGCGCCCAGCAAGCTGTGACGGCCGTTGCCCTCCAGGCCAAGACGTCTGCGCAGACTGCGTACCAACCACCGGATAATCGCCTTGCCGGCGGCGACAGACCCGGGCGTTCGGCGATTGTTGCCACTCCCGTTTCTAAATTGTAGAATGGCGCCCTACCCTATGGAGACCAAGACCCAGACCAAGGGGCGCCAGGACCAGGAGAAGCCCTCGGAGATCTCAGAGGCCCTGGAGCTCAACCCCTGGCACCAGGCCATGGAGCAGTTGAACCGGGCCGGGGAGAAGATGAGGCTTGAGCCATTCATCCTCGAGAGGCTGCGCCACTGCAAGAGGATACTCACCGTCTCGGTCCCGGTCAAGATGGACGACGGCTCCCTCAGGGTCTTCGAGGGCTACCGCATCCAGCACAACATAGACCGCGGCCCGGCCAAGGGGGGGATCCGCTACCACCCCCAGGTCTCCCTGGACGAGGTCAAGGCCCTGGCCTTCTGGATGACCATGAAGTCCGCGGTGGTCAACCTCCCCTACGGGGGGGCCAAGGGAGGAGTGGTCTGCGACCCCAAGAGGATGTCGATCGGGGAGATCGAGCGCCTGACCCGGCGCTACACCTCCGAGATCTCGATCCTGATCAGCCCGGACAAGGACATCCCGGCCCCGGACGTGAACACCAACGAGCAGATCATGGGCTGGATGATGGACACCTACTCGATGACCGTCGGCTACTCGGCTCCGGCCGTGGTGACCGGTAAGCCCGTGGACGCCGGGGGCTCCCTGGGCCGCAGGGAGGCCACGGGCCGCGGGGTCTTCTACGTGACCCGGGAGCTT
>CAYLZQ010000322.1:0-3267 GCA_964388045.1 uncultured Elusimicrobia bacterium
GCGCAGGCCCGCCTCGCTTTTTCCCCGCCTGAAGTCCGGGTCCTCCACGAGGCGCCGCATGGCCGTCTCCATTTCAGACGGGCTCTCCGGATCGGCCCAGACCCCTGCCTCGCCCAGCATCTCGGGAAGGAGGCTGACCCTGGAGGTCACGACCGGCAGGCCTGCCGCCATGGAGTCCAGGACATTGATCGAGGACCCGGAATCCCACGCGGGGTAGACGTTGCACAAGGCCAGATTGCAGATCAGGTTGAGCTCCGGGGGCGGGAGAGGACCAAGCCACAGGACCCGGCCCGCGAGGCTCAGGCGCTCGCAGTGGCGCTTAAGCTCCCTTGCCTTCTCCGAAACATCATTTCCAGCCAGCACGAGGCCGAGGCGAGGATGCTCGGCCGAGAGCCTGCGAAAAGCCTCTAAGGCCGTCTCATAACGGCACCACCAGCGGTCGAACGGGCCGATCATCAGGATAAAGCGCTCCGGCAGGCCATGCCGCGATCGAACACCCTCCAGCAGCCCCGCATCCGTGACGGGGTCAAAGACGTCGGTGTTGGCTCCCGTGGGAATGACCCGGACCTTGCGCTCGTCAATGCCGGTGTGTTCGATGAGCTCCCGGCGGTGGTGCTCGCTCGTCACGATGACCCGGGCTGCGACCTTAAGCCCCGGCAGGCCTGCATGCTCCCAGCCCCAGCGGAACTTGGGGTACATGTGCTCCGGGTGCCTGACGTAGAGCAGGTCCTGGGAGGTGTAGACGACCGGGACTCTGGGCGTGCAGGGCGCGCGCGCGGCATGGTAGACCCTCACTCCACAAGCCCTGAGGTAGGATTCGATCCAGGGCAGGCCCAGGGACCACTCGGCGGAGGTCACCAACGACTCTGGCCAGCGCTTGACCAGAAGCCTGAAGTTCGGGGCCTTGGGGCAATAGACCTCCCGCAGCTTCTGGCGGTAGCCGCGAAAGAAGAAGTTGAAGACCAAGTACTCATTCTCATGGTCAATCCTGGCCAGCTCCCGCAGCAGGCTTTCAACGTAATAGATCCAGCCCCTCTTGCCCCCCACGTCGAAGGGCATCTCAACGGCGATCCGCATGGGCATTGCCTGCCGGGCCTCTCCGGCTATTTCCCGCCTACGGCGATGAGGGTCGGCGTCAGGATATGATCGCTGCGCACCAGGCCGGAGCCGTCCTCGGCATGGTAGGCCGTCCTCAAGACCTGCTCGGCAAGGGCCCACAGTCCCCGACGCAGCAGGCCCCGGAATCCCTCAAAATGCGGCCGCGCGGGATAGAACCTGACGGAGGAAAATCCAGCGGCCCGGAAGAGCTGCTCCAGGCTCCAGGGGGTATAGGCCGTCTCGTGCGTCAGGTCCCCGTAGAAGAGGTTTGCCCAAGCGAATCCCTGCGCGTTCACCGTGTGGATCACGAATCGTCCGCGGGGCTTCAAGGCCGCTTGCGCGGCCTCGGCCAGCTCCAGGGCCTCTTCCTTGCGCAGGTGCTCCAAGAGGTCCACGGCGAAGAGAAGGTCATAGATCCCGGCATTGGAGCGAAGGTGCTCGAGGGCATGGGCCTCCTCAACGCCCGGAATCCCCATCCGGGCCGCAAGACCCACCTGCTCCTGGCTGGCGTCAATGCCGCGCGCATTCCGGTAGTCCAGCTCATGCAGGAAGCGGACCAAGCCCCCCCAGCCGCAGCCCAAATCCAGGATCGCCGCGCCGCGATCCTCGGGCAAAAAGGGCGCGAAATGCCGCTCATAGACCTTCCTGCGCCTGGCGAGCGCCTCTGGGGAGAGGTCCGTGCGCGGCAGGACATGGGTCTTGGCGTAAGCCCCGTAAAGTTTTTCCCGGTAATCCACGACTAAAAAAGGCTGGGATTCTGCCGGACCCACTCCACGAGACGGTCCGCGCCCTCGCCCACGGAGACGGCGGGGGACCAGCCCAGCTCGCGCCGGACCTTGGAGATGTCCGAGATGTAGACCTTCTGGTCGGATGGCCTCCAATCGGCGAAGGTGACCGGCGGGCGCCTCGGGAGCTTCTTCGAGAGGCGGTCCAGGAACTCCAACAGGGAGGCGGTGTTCGCGGGCCCGCCGCCTATGTTGTAGACCCCGTGACGGCGCTTGCCGCGGATGAACCTGTCGAAAGCCCCGATCAGGTCGGTCACGAACAGCATGTCCCGGACCTGCCTCCCGTCGCCGTAGATCGTGAGGGGAAGGCCCTTGAACGCGGCGATGACGAACCAGGCCACCCAGCCCTGGTCCTCGAAGCCGAACTGCCGCGTCCCATAGATGCAGGACATGCGGAAGACGGCGGTTTTCATCCCGTAGGCATGGGCGTATTCTTGGACATAAAGGTCCCCCACGTACTTGGAGGCTCCGTAGGGGGTATGGCCCGTGCGGTCGATCTCCATGGTCTCTGGAACGGCCTTTGCCCCCGCGTACTCGTAGCGCGTCTTCCTCCTGCGCAGCTTAATCCGGTCCACGTTCTCGCCGTAGACCTTGTTGGTCGAACAGTACACGAAGGCCGCTTTCGGGCAGACCTGCCGGACGCACTCAAGCACATTGAGGGTCCCGGCGGCATTGATCGAGAAGTCCTCTTTCGGGATGCGCATCGAGAGCGGCACCCCGGGCTGGCCCGCGGCGTGGATCACGGCATCCACCCCCCTCCCCAGGGCCTTGCGGACATCCTTATCGGAACGCACGTCCCCCAGGATGCGGGCAACGTTCCGGTATTTTCCAAGGTAGCGCCAGTTATACTCGACGCTCCGTTTGTCCGAGCCGAAGAGCTTGGAGCGCATCAGGTTGTCAAGAACGACCACTCGGTGGCCCGCCCGGGCGAAATGCTCGGCGGCGTGGCTGCCGACCATCCCGGCCCCGCCGGTGACTAGGATCCTCATGGCGCTCCTATCATAGCCTTTTTGGGTTTTGCGCCGCCAGGCAGGGCGCAAGGCGGCGAAAAAAGATAAAATCGGGGCTGATGCTTGAATACGTCCTCCTGAACTTCGGCTCCCTTTTCGCGATCGTGGATCCAGTGGCGGCCATCCCGGCCTTCCTGGCCATGACCGCCCGGGAATCCCCTGAGCAGAGGCGCCGCACGGCCAGGACTGCCAGCCTCACCTGCGGGCTCGTGCTGACGGTCTTCGCCCTCCTGGGCTCCACCCTCTTCCGCTTCTTTGGAATCACCCTGCCGGCCTTCCAGATCGCGGGGGGGCTCATACTCCTCCTGGCCGCCCTGGACATGCTGCGCGCCAAGCGCTCTCCCCTCAAGGAGACCCCGGAGGAGACCGAGGAA
>CAYLZQ010000323.1:0-3260 GCA_964388045.1 uncultured Elusimicrobia bacterium
TCGGGCGCGGCCAGCGCGAGCTCATCATCGGCGACCGCCAGACCGGCAAGACCGCGATCGCGCTCGACACGATCATCAACCAGAAGGGCGAGGCCAAGCGCCCGATCTGCATCTACGTCGCCATCGGGCAGAAGCAGTCCACCGTGGCCCACGTGGCCAAGACCCTCGAGGAGATGGGGGCGATGGAATACTCGATCATCGTTTCCGCCACGGCCTCGGAGCCGGCTCCCCTGCTCTATATCGCCCCCTACTCGGGCTGCGCCCTCGGGGAGGAGTTCCTCTGGCAGGGCCAGGACGTCCTGATGATCTACGACGACCTCTCCAAGCACGCCCAGGCCTACCGCCAGCTTTCTCTGCTCCTGCGCCGGCCGCCGGGCCGCGAGGCCTATCCGGGCGACGTTTTCTACCTCCACTCAAGGCTCCTGGAGCGCGCCTGCAAGTTGAACGCCAAGAACGGGGGAGGCTCCCTGACCGCCCTCCCGATCATCGAGACCCAGGCCGGGGACGTCTCGGCCTATATCCCGACCAACGTCATCTCGATCACGGACGGCCAGATCTACCTGGAGACGGGGCTCTTCCACTCCGGGGTGCGTCCGGCCGTCAATGTGGGGCTTTCGGTCTCGCGGGTAGGAGGCGCGGCCCAGACCAAGGCCATGAAGCAGGTCGCCGGCCGCCTGCGCCTGGACCTGGCCCAGTACAACGAGCTTGCGGCCTTCGCCCAGTTTGGAAGCGATCTGGACAAGGCCTCGCAGCAGCAGCTCACGCGCGGGGAGCGCCTGGTCGAGCTCCTCAAGCAGGATCAGTACCAGCCCATGCCCTTCGAGCAGCAGGTGATCGCGATTTTCGCCGGGGTCAGCGGCCATCTGGACGATCTCCCGGTTGCCCAGGTGAGGGCCTTCGAAAAGGGCTTCCTGGCCCTGTTGGCCTCGGAGCGACCCGAGATCCAGAGGGAGCTCGCCCAAAAGAAGGCCATGGACGACGGCTTAAGGAGCCGTCTGGCGGAGGCCGTCGCGCAGTTCAAGGCCAGGTTCAAGGAGGCGAAAGGGATAAAATGAGAAGGCTTCTTTTGATTGCGATTTTGGCGCTTTTAGGCGCCTTGGCCGAACTCGGAGCGGAGGCGCCCAAAGCCATGCAGATGCTCAACCTGAGCTGCGTGGAGGCCCTGGCCGCGGTGGGCCAGGAGGGCCTGGCCGGGGTCTTCTCCTTCATCTCCGAGGAGGACGGCCCGGCCGCCTTCGCGGACCTCCTGGTGCGCAACAAGAAGGCGATGAATAAATTCCTGGTCAAGGTCCAGAAGGACTTAAAGGAGGTTTCAGGGGTCTCCACCTGGGACCGCGCGGTGCTGCAGTTCGCCCTGGCGATCTACGCCTCCCCCCTGGCCGAGATGCTCGAGAAGCCGGCCCAGAAGACCGTGGCCAAGATCGCGGAGCTGGCGCAGGCCCCGGCCATGAGCCTTCAGGAGATGACGGTCAGGAGGCGCAAGGGGTGAGGCTCCTGGTCACCGGGGCGGCAGGTTTCATAGGCTCCAACCTTGCCCTGGAGCTCGCGCGTCGCGGCCATTCGGTCGTGGGCCTGGATGACTTCTCGAACGGGAGTTTCGAGAACCTCGTCGATCTCAGCGGCGACGTTATCGCGGCCGATCTCCGCGAGCGGGCCTGGCAGGACCGGGCGGGCCCTGTCGAGGCCGTCTTCCACCAGGCGGCCATCACGGACACGACCCTGAGCGATCAGATGAGGATGATGGAGGTCAACGTCGAGGCCTTCCGGGAGCTCTTGGGGTGGGCGGCCCGCCAGGGAGTCCGAGCGGTGGTCTACGCCTCCTCCGCAGGGGTCTACGGCGACGGGCCCCTCCCCATGCGGGAATCGGCGGGGCCTAGGCCCCTCAACGTCTACGCATTCTCCAAGCGCGTCATGGAGAGCGTGGCGGCCGATTTCGCGAAATCCCATCCCCAGACCCGCGTCGTCGGCCTGCGCTACTTCAACGTCTTCGGCCCCCGCGAACGCTTCAAGGGCAAGGCCGCCAGCATGATCTGGCAACTGGCCCAGCAGATTCTGGCCGGCAAGCCCCCGCGGATTTTTGAGTTCGGGGAGCAGTATCGCGACTTCATCTACGTCAGGGACGTGGTGGAGGCCAACCTCCTGGCCCTGGACAAGGCCCCCGGCGGGGTCTACAACGTCTGCACCGGGGAGAAGACCACCTTCAACCGGCTCGTCGAGATCCTCAATTCCGTCCTGGGGACGAGGCTGCAACCTGAATATTTCAAGAATCCCTACTCCTTCTACCAGGAGGAAACCCTCGGCGATCCCGCGAGGGCGGAGAGCCGCTTCGGCTTCAGGGCCAGGTGCTCGGTGGCGGCGGGGGTCCGCGAGTATCTGGGGGGCCTCGGGGCCCCCGTGGGAGTCTGAGGTGCCTTCCCTTCGGGAGATCCGCCGCAAGATCAGGTCGGTCAAATCGACCGAGCAGATCACGAAGGCCATGAAGATGGTGGCGGCCGCGCGCATGAGGCGCTCGCAGGCCGCGATCCTCGCCGCCCGCCCCTTCGCCCTCAAGATGGAGCAGCTCGTGCGTGAATTGGCGGCCCTGGAGGTGGCCAGCGACGTGGCGGCCGGCAGGCCGGTCCACGTCCATGACCTCTTCGAGCCCAGGCCCGAGGGGGGGACCGCCCTGGTCCTGCTGACCGCGGACAAGGGCCTCTGCGGGGCCTTCAACGCGAATCTCCTCAAGGCCTGCCTGGAGTGGCTCAGGGCCCGCCAGGGGCGCAAGATCTGCGTCGCGGTCGTGGGCCGCAAGGGGAGGGACTTCCTGCACAGGCTGCGCGGGTTCGATCTCGAGATACTGGCCGAGCTGGCCGGGATATTCCCCAAGGCGGGCTTCCACCACGCCGAGATCCTCGGCAAGGCCGTGCTCGAGGCCTATGGCGCAAGGCGCCTTTCCAGCGTCGAGCTCCTTTACACCGAGTTCAGGTCGGTCGCCGTGCAGCGCCTGGTCCGAGCCAGGCTCCTTCCGATCCCGCCCCTGGAGGGTTCGTCCGGGGCCCTGAGCGACTACCGCTTCGAGCCGGATCGCGAGCGCCTGCTCGACGCCTTGCTGCCGCGGTATCTCAAGGCCCAACTTTACCGCGTGCTCCTCGAGTCCCAGGCGGCGGAACTGGCGGCGCGGATGAACGCGATGGATTCAGCCTCGAAAAACGCCAAGGAGCTTCGCGAGGCTCTGACCCTCAACCTCAACCGCCAGCGCCAGGCCTTGATCACCAAGGAGA
>CAYLZQ010000324.1:0-3014 GCA_964388045.1 uncultured Elusimicrobia bacterium
CGATCTCAAGGAGGCCCAGGCCCTGGGGGTCCGGCTCGATCCCGAGGAGTACGAGGGAAGGGTGATGCTCGCGCGCAAGGCCTCGCGCCTGGACGTGGAATGCGTGGCGCGGGGATACCTCGCCGGCTCGGCCTGGAAGGAGTACAGGCGGACCGGCAGAGTTTGCGGGCATGAGCTGCCGCCCGGCCTCCAGGAGGCGGCCAGGCTTCCCGAGCCGATCTTCACCCCCGCGACCAAAAACGATTCCGGGCACGACGAGAACATCTCCCGGGAAAGGCTCGCCGAGCTCGTGGGAGAGGAAACGGCGAAGGAACTGGAGAGGCTCTCCCTCCTCCTTTATGAATTCGCGGCCTCGCACCTTTCGGCTCGGGGGATCATCCTGGCAGACACCAAGTTCGAGTTCGGGCGCCTGGAGGGGAGGCTCATCGCCATAGACGAGATGCTCACCCCCGACTCCTCGCGCCTCTGGAGCGCGGGGGCCGCCAAGCCCGGGACCTCCCCCCCCAGCTTTGACAAGCAGTACGTGCGGGACTACCTGGAGCGCCTTGGTTGGGACAAGAATCCCCCTGTCCCGGCCCTTCCCCCGGAAGTGGCTGAGGGCACGGCCAGGCGCTACCGGGAGTTCCTCAGGATCCTGGTCTCGTAGCGGAGGAGCCCTTGGCAATCCTTGTTAAGCCTGTCGTCGGCCCCAAAAGCCCCTCGAAGCTCCCGAGCAGCACCTACCGGTTGGAGGTGAGGCTTAAATCCGACTATCCGGACGCCGAGGGCCTCTCGGCCCTCTGTCTCCTGCAGGGCCTGGGCCTTTCCTCGGTCCGGGAGGTGCGCGCAAGCCAGGTCTACGAGATCAGGGGCCCCTGGAGCGCGAGCCACCTCCAGCAGGCCGCGCGGGAGCTGCTCTCGGACTGCGTGACCCAGGAGCACCGCCTGCTCTCCCCCTCCCAGGCGGTCTCCAACGGCATGAGGCACTGGCGGGTGGAGGTCTGGCTCAAGGACACTGTCACGGACCCGGTGGCCGAGACCGTGCGCCAGGCCTTGATCGAGCTGGGCCTGCCCGCTCCGGAGTCGGTGAGGGTCGCCGCGGCCTACAGGATCACCGGCCACTGCGGCCGCCACCAGTTGGAGAGGGCGGTGCCCCGGTGCCTGGCCAACCCGGTGATCCACCGCTTCCTGGTCATGGAGGCAGCCCCATGAGCGTGGCCGCCCAGGAAAGGACCTCTGACATCACCTTCAACTCCCTCTCCCTCAAGGAGCTCTCCGCCCTGAGCAGCCGCAGCCTCTGGTCCTTAAGCGAGACGGAGCTTTCCGCCATTCAGGCTCATTTCCGCTCCCTGGGCCGCGAGCCCACCAGGGCCGAGATCGAGACCCTGGCCCAGGCCTGGTCCGAGCACTGCAGGCACAAGACCTTCAACGGCCCCATCCGCTACACGGGGCCCTTCGGCTCCTCCCCGGCAAGGAAGACGCGCCTCATCAAGAGCCTCTTCGAGGAGGCCATCGCCGAGCCCACCCGGGAGCTGGCCAGGCCCTGGTGCCTCTCCGTCTTCAAGGACAACGCCGGGATCGTGGGCTTTGGAAACGGGAAGTGGGCGCTCGCCTTCAAGGTGGAGACCCACAACCACCCCTGCGCGGTCGAGCCCTACGGCGGGGCCCAGACCGGGGTGGGAGGGGTGATCAGGGACGTGCTGGGAGCCGGCCTCGGGGCCAAGCCGGTCCTCAACACGGACTTCTTCTGCTTCGCCCCCCCGGGCACCGAGGGGCCCCTCCCGGAGGGGAGCCTGCTTCCCAAGCGCGTCCTGAGGAGCGTGGTGGCCGGGGTGCGGGACTACGGAAACCGCATGGGGATCCCGACGGCCGCGGGTGGGATATGGTTCGACCCCGACTTCCGCTTGAACCCCCTGGTCTTCGTGGGGACGGTGGGCCTCATGCCCTCCTGGGCCGTCAAAAAAGAGGTGCGCCCCGGGGACCTCATCGTGGCGGCGGGCGGCCGCACGGGCAAGGACGGGCTCCACGGGGCCACCTTCTCATCCGCGGCGCTGGATGAGTCCGCCTCGCCCGCGGCCGTCCAGATCGGCCACGCGATCAATGAAAAGAGGCTCCTGGACGCCCTCCTGGCGGCCAGGGACAGCAGGCTCTTTCGCTCGCTCACGGACTGCGGGGCGGGGGGATTTGCCTGCGCCATCGGGGAGCTCTCCGGCTCCTGCGGGGCGCAGGTGAGGCTCGAGCAGGCCCTGCTCAAGGCCGCCGACCTGGAGCCCTGGGAGATCTGGCTCTCGGAGTCCCAGGAGAGGATGGTCCTGGCCGTCCCCCCAAGGAACCTCAAGGCCCTCCAGGAGGTCTTTTCCTCGGAGGGCTCGGAGACCGCGGTCCTGGGGGAGTTCACCCGGAGCGGACGCCTGGAGGTAAGCTTCCAGGGGGAAAGGGTCGTGAGCCTGGACTTGAAGTTCCTGCGCAAGGGGATGCCGCGCCTTGAGAAGACGGCTGTCTGGGCTCCGCCGAAACAGCCGCCTGCCATAAGGAAAAATCCCTTGAAGAAGGGCCTCTCCGAGACACTCAGGGAGTGCCTCGGGCATCTCAACGTCTGCAGCCGGGAATGGGTGATCCGGCAGTACGACCACGAGGTCCAGGCGGGCACGGTGATCAAGCCCCTCCAGGGAGCCCGCCACGACGGGCCGGGGGACGCCTGCGTGATCTGGCCCCACGCCGCCACCGGGGAGATGGGGGACCACTCGGGCTTTGCCGTCAGTCACGGGCTCAACCCCTCCTACGGCAAGGAGGACCCCTACCGCATGGCCCTGGCCTGCGCCGACGAGGCCCTGCGCAATTTGCTCTGCGTCGGAGCCGACATCTCCCACGCGGCCTTCCTCGACAATTTCTGCTGGGGCAGCCCCGAGGACCCGGCCCAGCTCGGGGCCCTGGTGCGCGCGGCCATGGGCTGCCACGACGCGGCCCTGGGGTTCTCCATGCCCTTCATCTCCGGCAAGGACAGCTTCTTCAACCAGTCGCGGGACGTCTCGGGG
>CAYLZQ010000324.1:3024-3249 GCA_964388045.1 uncultured Elusimicrobia bacterium
CTTTTGATCTCGGCCGTGGCCCCCGTCCCCGACGTGCGCAAGGCCATCACGATGGACATCAAGGGCCCGGGCAACCCCCTGTACCTGATCGGCTGGACCTCGGAGGAGATGGGCGGCACGCTCTACAACGAGGTCATGGGGCTCGCCGGCGGGGGCGTCCCCGAGGTCGAGGCCAGGTCCGCCCTGGAGAGCTTCCGGGCGGCGCAGGCCGCGATCGCGCGGGGC
>CAYLZQ010000325.1:0-3240 GCA_964388045.1 uncultured Elusimicrobia bacterium
CGGCCCGCGCGTGCTCGAGGCGTTCCCGGATTGGAAGGATTGGCTTTCACGGCTCCTGGTCGGGCCGGAAGTTTCGAACCCGGAGGGAGTCCTGGATAAGCTGGTGTCCGATTTGAAGCGCTCGGTCCTTGCGCGCCGACTCAAGGTCTTGAAGGATGAGATCGGAGAGATGGACCGCGGGGGGCGCCCCATGGACCCGGCCAAGCTGCGGGAGTTTGCGACGTTGTCCAGGGAGCTCTTGGGAACCAAGGCCCCCCGCCCCGCTTAAGGCCGCGGGACTGCGACCCTTGGATTCTTCCATCCCGCCGGAAGATGCGGGACTGCCAGCCTGGATTGCCCCCATAGGCTGGACTGTAGGGTCGGCTGCGCCGGGGCATGAAACATAACGGAGTCAAAACATCATGGCAAGTCTGTACCGTCAAGCTTTAAGGGATCTCATCGAGTTGGGCAAGGAGCACGGATACCTGACTCTCGAGGAGATCAACCGGAGCCTCACGACGGCTTCGATGTCCAGCGAGGAGATCGACAGCCTCATGGGGACGCTGGAGGACCTCGGGATCGAGGTCGTGGACCGCAAGAGGTTCAAGACCGTTTCGCCGGCCGAGAAGGAGGCGTACACCGAGGAGTGGGAGTCGGGCGGGGATGTTTCGAATTCCATACGGATGTACCTCTCCGAGATGGGCAAGGTTCCGCTCTTGTCGCGCGAGGAAGAAGTGACCCTGGCGCGCAACGTCCGGGAACGCGAGCGCGAACTGAGGCTTCTCGTGATCGAGTCCCCCATCACCATGCGGGAGATCCGCAACTGGGAGACCCTGATCGCCCAGCAGGAGATGACCCCGAAGGAGCTCATGCCCCGGGGCCGCAAGACGGCTTCCGAGCTCTCCGGGATGCGCCGGAAGATGCGCTCCGTCGCCGAGTTCATCGAAAAGTCCGAGAAGGTCATGGCCCGCCTGCGCGAGAAGCTCAAGGACCCGAAGCTCAAGCCGATGACCCGGATTAAGCTCACGAAGGCGATCGAGAGGCGCAACAGGCAGGTGATCCAGAGGATCATCAGCCTCAACCTCAACCAGGACAAGATCAAGAGGCTCACCAACAAGATCAAGAACCTGGCCAACAAGATCCACGAGTGCAAGGACGAGCTGGAGCGCTACCAGAAGCGCTACGGGGCGGGCTTCCAGGAGCTCAGGCACTACTACAACCAGGTCAAGAAAGGCAGGATGAAAACCGAGGCCTTCAAGGCCAAGACCGGCTACGCCCCCTCGGCGGTGGAGGCGGCCCTCGAGAACATGGAGGCCATCCATGACCGCCTGGAGCGCATCCAAAACACCCTTCCGATCCCGATCGACAGGTTCCTGGAGCTCAACGACAAGATCGTGGCCCTGGAGGAGACGATCCTGACCGACAAGCTCAAGCTGATCAAGGCGAACCTCCGCCTGGTCGTCTCGATCGCCAAGAAGCACGTCAACTCCAACCTCGAGCTCTCGGATCTGATCCAGGAGGGGGGGCTGGGGCTGATGAAGGCCGTGGAGAAGTTCGAGTACAAGCGGGGCTTCAAGTTCTCGACCTACGCGACCTGGTGGATCCGCCAGTCCATCAACCGGGCGATCGCGGACCAGGCCCGCACGATCCGGATCCCGGTGCACATGAAGGAGCTGATCTCGAAGCTGACCAAGGTCACCCGCCGCTACCGCCAGGAGTACGGCCGGGATCCGAACCTGGAGGAGTACACCCGCTCCCTGCACATCTCGATGGACAAGGTCAAAAACGTCCTCAAGATCATGCAGGAGCCGGTTTCCCTGGCCACCCCGATCGGGGAGGACGAGGACTCCTACCTCGAGGACTTCATCGAGGACAAGGCCGGTCAGGCCCCCTCCAACTCAGCCACCACCTTTCTGAGACGCACGGAGGTGGAGAAGATACTCTCCACCCTCACGGACCGCGAGGCCAAGATCATCAAGCTCCGCTTCGGGATCGACTCGGGCTATCCCCGCACCCTGGAGGAGGTGGGGCGCATATTCCGGGTGACCCGGGAGCGGGTGCGCCAGATCGAGGCCAAGGCCATCCGCAAGCTGCGGCATCCCTCCCGCAGCAAGTCCCTGAGGGACTATTTGGAGTAGAGAGGCACGGAGTCTTTGAATGATCCCCGATCGTGTAATGCCTGTGTCTCGGGTAGGCGGCCAGTCTAGAATGCTTTATCGGTCCCCCTTGAGGGGGAGAGGGGGGGATATCGCGGTCGGTCATTGGCCGCCCTCTCCTCTAACACGGACAGGCGGCCAATGAGAGAGCGCCGCCCCGCCTTCTTCGAGAACCTGGTCTACGGGCTGGCCCTTCTGCTGGCCCTGATCGTGGGCTTCTACGCGCTCAAGGCCTTCCTCCCCGCCCCCTCCCAGCGTCCAGGGGCGGCCCCGGGGATCGCTCCCAAGGAGCGCTTCCTCCCCTCGGAAAGGGAGCGGGCGGTTAGCTCCTTGCCTCCCATGCGGATTTTCAGGCCCGGGCGCTCTAGGGCCCGCCCAAGCGAAGTCCCCTTGCCCGGCTCCCAGAAAGACCTTAAATAATCCTTTAGGATCGTGCGCTTTGCGCACGATCCTATAAACGGCTGTTAGGGCTTTCTCCGGTTCAGGAACTCCCTGATCATCTCCGCGGCCGCATCCTTCCCCCCCAGGCCGAAGGCGATCGCGGCGGCCAAGCCCGCCGAGCCCAGCAGGATCTGGACGGCGGCCGAGATCAGGGAGATCTTGAGCCCGAGCTGCTCCAGGGCCGTCATCACGGAGAAGACCAGGACCACGGCGTAGGAGGCCCGCGAGAGGAAGGCCCCCCCGCGTATGTTGTTGGCGGCCGAGGCGTTGGCCACGACCTCCGAGAGGAAGCGCGCGAAGAGCAGGCCCCCGAAGAGGATGAGGATCGCGGCGATCAGGGCCGGCAGGAAGAGGGCGAACCTCTCCAGGAGCTCCGAGACCGCGGTGAGGTTCACCGCGTTGGCGGCCGAGACGATGAAGATGAAGAGGATGAACCAGTAGATCAGGAAGGCCAGCACGTAGGCGGGGGATTTGCCCAGGCCCAGGCGGGCCAGGACCTCGTTGATTCCTACGCGGCTAGTGTGCTCATCGAGGTGGGCGCCGTCGAAGAGGCGCTCGGCCATGGTCCGTAGGGCCCGCGCGGTGAAGAGCCCTGCCAAAAGAAGCAGCAGGGCCGCGGCGAGGGCCGGGATCTGGGAGGCGAAACGGTGGGCCGCTCCCAGGA
>CAYLZQ010000326.1:0-1017 GCA_964388045.1 uncultured Elusimicrobia bacterium
TGGCCTACCGCCCCTGGAGGCACCTCTCCCGCCTGGCCCCGCTGATCTCGGCGATGGGGGTCTCGATCGTGCTTGAGAACCTGGTCTTTCTCTGGATCAGCAACCAGTCCCTGAGCTTCCCCGAGATAGTCCCCCTGAGGCGCTTTCAGCTCGGGCAGGCGAGCGTGAGCTCCCTCCAGGTGAGCATCCTGGCCGCGGCCCTCGCCCTGATGGCTCTCCTCCACTTCTTCATCGAGCGCACCAGGATGGGCAAGGCCATGCGGGCCTGCTCCGACGACCTGGAGACCGCGGGCCTCATGGGGATCGACTCAAGCAAGGTGATCGCCCTCACCTTCCTGGTGGGAGGGGCCCTGGGCGGGGCGGCCGGGGTCCTCTACGGCATGAACTACGGCTCGATCAAGTACAACCTGGGGTTTTTGCCCGGGGCCAAGGCCTTCACGGCCGCGGTCCTGGGAGGGATCGGCAACATCCGGGGGGCGGTCCTGGGCGGATTCCTCCTGGGCATCCTGGAGGTGATGGCCTCGGGCTACATCCCCAACGGAGCCCAATGGCGCGACGTGATCGCCTTCGGCGTGCTCATCGTGGTCCTGCTTTTCCGGCCCTCCGGCATCCTGGGCGAGAAGATCGCGGAGAAGGTGTGAAACTTTTTCTCAAGAGCCCATGGCTGGGTTGGCTCGCCCTGGCCGCGGCGGTCGCTCTGCCCTGGGCGGTGAGGGGCACTGGCCTTGAGCACCTGGTGCGGGCGGCCGGGATCGTGGGGCTCTTCATGATCCTGGGCCTGGGCCTCAACTTCACCCTGGGCTACGTGGGCCTCTTTGATTTGGGCTACGTGGCCTTCTACGCGGTCGGGGCCTACGCGGCCGCGATCGCGGCCAGGGCGGGCTGCCCCGGGCTGCTCGCCATTGTCCTGGCCGTGGCCGCGGCGGTCGCCCTGCGAGCGCTCCTCGGGGTCACGATCCTGCGCCTGCGGGGGGACTACCTCGCGGTCGTGACCATGGGCTTTGGCGAGATCACTCG
>CAYLZQ010000326.1:1027-3237 GCA_964388045.1 uncultured Elusimicrobia bacterium
GGGTTATGCCGGGCTTTTCGATCTAGGCTACATCGCTTTTTATGCGATCGGGGCGTATGTGGGGGCCCTGCTTTCCATTCAAGGCTGGTCTTTTTGGACGGCGACCGCGGTGGCGGTTTTAGTTTCGGTTCTCGTCCGCTTGGCCGTGGGAGTCTCTATTTTAAGATTGCGGGGAGATTATTTGGCGATTGTGACCATGGGCTTTGGCGAGATCACTCGCCTGACGATCAACAACCTGGACTCCGTGACCAACGGCCCCAAGGGCCTCCAGGTCCCGCCCCTCAAGCTCCTGGGCCTGGTCCTGACGGGCAACGCCGGCTACTACTACCTGATCCTGGGCGCGATCCTCCTAGCCGTCGCGGCCTCCAGGCGCCTGGAGGATTCCAGGATCGGCAGGGCCTGGGTCGCGATCCGGGAGGACGAGGTCGCGGCCAACCTCTCGGGGATCCCGGTGCGCCAGCTCAAGCTCCTGGCCTTCACCCTCTCGGCCGTCTTCGCGGGCCTCTCCGGGGCGCTCTTCGCCTTCTGGGAGCAGTTCGTGACCCCTGAGTCCTTCGTCTTCTGGGAGTCTATCCTGGTGGTCTCGGTCGTGGTCCTGGGGGGGATGGGCTCGGTCGGGGGCGTCCTCCTGGGGGCCCTGATCCTCTCAGGGGCGCCCCTCCTCATGCAGGCCTCCCTCTCCCCCGAGTGGATCAATTACCGCTATCTTTTCTTCGGCCTGATCCTGGTCCTGGTCATCATCTTTCGGCCCCAGGGCCTGTGGCCCTCCAAGCGCCGGGAGGCCGAGCTCGCGGAGGCCGGATGAGCCGCTCAGGTCTCCTCGAGGTCAGGGACCTCGCCCAGCATTTCGGGGGCTTGAAGGCCCTGGAGCACGTGAGCCTCGCGATCCGGGAGGGGGAGATCGTCAGCCTCATCGGGCCCAACGGCGCTGGAAAGACCACCTTCTTCAACGTCCTGACCGGGGTCTACCCGGGGACCAGGGGCGCCATCGAGTTCTCGGGGCGAAGGATCAACGGGCTTCCCAGCCACGAGATCACGGCCCTGGGGATCGCCCGGACTTTCCAGAACATAAGGCTATTTTCGAACATGACGGCCCTTGAGAACGTGATGGTGGGCCGCCACTGCCGCTCCTCCCAGAGGCTCCTGGGGCCGCTCCTGCGCCTGCCCGCCTTCAAGGAGGAGGAGAAGGCGATCGAGTCCGCGGCCAAGGAGCTTATGGCCTTCGTGGGCATCCTCCCCTGCGGCAACGAGCTCGCCAAGAACCTCTCCTACGGAAACCAGAGGCGTCTGGAGATCGCCCGGGCCCTGGCCAGCGACCCCAGGCTCCTCATCCTGGACGAGCCCACCGCGGGCATGAACCCCTCCGAGAGCCAGGGCCTGGTGGAGCTTGTGCGCAAGATTCGGAGCCGGGGAGTGACTGTCCTGCTCATCGAGCACCACATGCGGGTCGTCATGGATATCTCGGAAAGGGTCTTCGTCCTGGACTACGGGGTCAAGATCGCGGAGGGGACCCCCCGGGAGGTCGTCTCCAACCCCCGCGTGATCGAGGCCTACCTGGGGAAGGCGGGATAATGCTTGAGCTCAAGAACCTCCACTGCGTCTACGGCAAGAAGATCAGGGCCTTGAAGGGGGTGAGCCTGGAGGTCCGCGCCGGGGAGATCGTGGCCCTGATCGGAAACAACGGGGCGGGAAAGACCACCATGCTGCGCGCGGTCGCGGGGCAGCTCAAGCCAGAGCAGGGAAGCATCCTATTCGAGGCAAGCCCCATCGGGGGCCTCCCCTCCCACCAGATCACCCGCCTGGGAATCTCCTTGGTCCCGGAAGGGCGCAGGATCTTCCCCAGGCTCACCGTGATGGAGAACCTGGAGATGGGGGCCTACGCCAGGCCCGAGAAAGACCTGGATTACTCCCACGTCTTCGAGATCTTCCCTGTCCTGGGCAAGAGGCGCTCCCAGCTCGGGGGCACCCTCTCCGGGGGGGAGCAGCAGATGCTGGCCATCGGCCGCGCCCTCATGGCGGCCCCTAGGCTCCTCATGCTCGATGAGCCCTCCATGGGCCTGGCCCCGGTCGTGGTGGACAAGATCTTCGAGATCATCGCCCGCATTAATAAGGAAGGGGTGACCGTCTTTCTGGTCGAGCAGAACGCCAAGCTGGCCCTGGAGACCGCCGGGCGGGCCTACGTCCTGGAGACCGGCTCCCTCGTCCTCTCC
>CAYLZQ010000327.1:0-3224 GCA_964388045.1 uncultured Elusimicrobia bacterium
GGCCGTGTATTGGGTCTTGGTCGTGGCCGCGAGCTGGCCCTGGACGTTGTTCTGGGTGTGGAGGCTGTTCAAGGAGACCTGGTTGACCCTCCCGAGCGTGAGCGCGCCGTCCACCCTTTTCAAGTCCGAGGCCACCCCCCCGACCGGGTTGATGAAGCGAGGGGTGTTTCTCTCGAAGTTGGCCGAGGCGTTGAGGAACTCCCCGCCGTAGCTCGGGCTCACGCGCACTGAGCTTCCGTCCACGTTGATATGGGAGCCGCGCTCGTTTCTGGCCCAGGCGACCTCGGTGTCCAGCCCAAAGCCTGCGCGGGACCCAAGGTTGGCGGCCACCGAGTAGACGTAGGCCGAGAGCCTGTCCAAGCCCAGCCTGTGGCGGATGCTGCTCTCCACGTCCTCCACCCTGTAGAAGTTGGCCAGGAGCTTGAGGCTCCCAAGATCGCCCGCGAAGGCCTCCGTGAGGGTCCCCCCCAGCACCCCCCTCTGGAACTGGCTTCCCTCCGTGGGAGGGGTGATCTGTCCTCCGATCAGGGCCAGGCGCGTCACCCGGCCCTCGGCGTTTCTCTGGTAGTAGCCTCCGATCCCGAGCACTGTGGAGGTCAAAGTCGCCCTGCTCGCCTTGGGGATGATGTAGCCTCCCTCGAAGCGGTAGTTCTGCTCCTTTTCCACAGCAAAGAACCCTCCCCGCAGCCGGTAGCGGTTCTGGCGGCCTATGAGCAGGGGATCGTCCACTGCCTGGGCGCTCAGTTGCGCGCTGACCGAGGGGCCGGTCTCGCTCGGCCGGTTGTAAAAGACATCGAGGTCTGTCTTCTGGAAGCTGCCGTCGGTCAGAAAGGAGCGGGTCTTGTCCCCGTCCACGTTCCTGCCGTAGATCTCGGAGTTGACGCTCATGGAAAAAGGCTCCGGGATCAGCGGCCCGGCAGAGGCCAGGGGCTCGAGGGCCAGGGAGGCTGCCAGGGCCAGGCGCATGGGAGAGGATCTCAGGCCCATCTACCTTCCCAGCTCCCTGATCCCGAAGAAGCTCTCCCCGCTCGTCCTTGAGAGCCTCAGGACCCCTGCCTCTTCCTTGAATATCCACTCAGCCCTTCCCTTGAATCTCCTCTCAGGCCCTGCCCGAGGCACCCCGCGCCAGGTGAACTCAAAGCGCACGATCACGCTCCCCTCCTGCCGCTGGCTGTTTGCGTCCTGCACAGTGATGTCAGCGCTCTGGAAATCGTTGTGATCGTCCCTGAAAGAAGCCAGGATCTGCTGGCGGTTCCTGCCCAGGGAGTCCGAGTAATCCGCGGAGATCCCGGCTGAAAAGCCGGCCTGGTCCAGGCGCCTGGCAGCCTCCACAAGGGCCTCCAGGGCTGCCGCGACCTGGGGGGAGAGGGCTGCCCTGGGTTGCCCTGCCCCTGGATGCTCGCGCGGATGCTCAGAGGGCGCCTCCATTTTAAGAAGGGCGCAGGCTGAGGGGCCCAAAGCGGCCAAAAGCAGGATCCAGCCAAGGGCTCTTGTCCAGCGAAAAGAAGCAGGACTCATCATTGTCCGCATCCGTAGGGCGCAAGAGCCTCGACAGGGCTCCGGGGCAAATAGTCCAGACCTCCGCTGGCATGGTTGACGATCTCTTCCGCCTTTTCCGGGGAGAATCCAGCCATCAGCAACGCCGCATAAAGGTCCACCCCAAACGCATCAAAGGGGAGAAGGTCAGCAAGGCCCTCAGGCTCATCCTGGGATTCTCCCGCGGCCCAGGCCTCTCCCACCAGGAGGCGCAAGGGTATTTCCCAGAAGGCGAGGAGGTTCCTCCAGGAAATACTCCTTTTGGCCATGGGAGTACGCCAGGCCTGGGCTGATTGGGCCAGGTTCTGGCGTATCTTCTGAAGGGAAGTCGTGATCTCATCCCGGCCAGGGGCCTTGGCAGCGGCAACGATAAGGGAATCAAGCTCCTTGACCTCCTTCTTGGTCTGCAGGACGTAAAGGGCGCGTTTGAAGACCTCGGCCCTCTGCTCCCCGAAAGCCCCGGCCCACTGCTCTGGAAGGCCGGCCAAAAAGTTCATGGAGTCGGGCGAGCCAGGCTCAAGGCCGCTGAACTGGGCCCAGGCCTTGGCCATCCAGCCTGCGCTTGCCTGCAGGCCCTGGACAGCGGAGGGGGCGCCCTCCTTGGGCGCGAGCAGGGGTTGGAGGATCTCCGCGTAGCCCTGGGCCATCCTGGAGAGCTCTGCCAGGGCGAAAGCCTTGGCCCTCAAGGCCTTCTCCAAGGAGGAGCGCGCCTCGGAGAGGCTGCGGACAAAGGCCTGCCAGCGGGTGACCTCCTCCTCCCTGCCTATGGAGGCCAGGACCCCCTGGGTCCTGTCCGCGACCAGGTCTCCGTCCAGGCCCTTGAAATACTCCTCAGCGCTGGTGTGAAGGAGGGGATAGACGAACTGGGCCAGCTCCATGGTCTGGCTCTGGGCCAAGGCTCCTGACCAAAGAGCGATCAGAAAATCCGCTGCAGGGTCCTTCCGCTCCTGCTTGAGCGCGGCTATTTTCTTTCTGAGCCTCCTTACCCCCTCGGGAAATGTCTCGGCGTAGACCTCAGCGACCTCGCCCCAGGCCCCCTCCTTGCGGGTCGAGATCCTGGCAGTGAAGCGCCTGACCAGGAGATAGGGGTCGAAATGCACCATGAGCCGCGCCGCAGGCCCTCCGCTCGACCTGCCGCCAAGGAAATACTCCCGCAGGAAGGTGCCCTTGATGTCTCCCCTGGGGCTCTTGCCGAATTGGGTCTGCTCCGAGAGGGCGATGCTCGCCTCGCCTCCCAGGTCTGCCTCCAGCTTCCTGAAGCCTGTCAGGAGCTTGAAGCCCGAGTAGACGTGCTTCTTGTAGAGGACGTACTCGCCGCTTAAGCCCGGGGTCTCGAGGTTGACCTTGGTCCTGCGCTCCAGGACCCGCTGGGAAGGGCCTTCCTGATAAGTGCGCTTTGAGACCTCCAGCCTCTCGGTGACCCCGGGCTGGGGATTGTAGGTGCTGACCACGGGCTCGGACCAGGGCTCCTCTGCCCCGGCCCTCCCGGAAGCCAGGAGAGCCGCGAGAGCAAAGGCTTTAAAGCCTGAACATGCGGAATAGGACCAAATCCGCGAACGCCCCATGCGCGCCTCCTCCTCCGGCAGGCTTAGAATCCAACGGAAGATTCTACCTTCCAGGCCCAGGCATGTCAAATGGACCCCTTTTCTCATTTCCGGCACTGCCGCGAACTTGCCGCCATCCTGAAT
>CAYLZQ010000328.1:0-3220 GCA_964388045.1 uncultured Elusimicrobia bacterium
GATCGTTGACGACGACTTCTCCATCGTCACCCTCCTGAGCGAGGTCCTCAGGCACGAGGGGCACGAGGTGGACTCGGCCACGGAGCCGGTCGAGGGGATGCAGAAGGCCAGGGCCATGCAGCCGGAGCTGATCATCCTCGACTACCACATGCCGGGCACCACCGGAGCCCATCTCTTCGAATCCCTGCGCCGCAACCAGGCCAGCCGCCTGACCCCGATCCTCTTCATCAGCGGGGAGGCCGCGCCCGAAAGCATCCTCGGGGAGATCTCGGACCCGCAGGGCTCGCGGTTTCTGGCCAAGCCCATCCGCCTGGAGGAGTTCAAGATGGCGGTCAACGAGCTCCTGGCCCATGCCAGCAGGGGCCCGGCGGCATGATGGGCAAGCTGGTCCTGGTGCGCCACGGCCAGTCGCAGTGGAACCTGGAGAACCGCTTCACCGGCTGGGTGGACGTCCCCATCACCCCCCTCGGGGCCGAGGAGGCCCGCCGCGCCGGGCGGCAGCTCAAGGGGATCGCCTTCGACCTGGCCTTCACCTCGGAGCTCAAGCGCGCCCAGCAGACCCTCGATATCCTCCTTGAGGAGGTCCAGAGCCCGGACCTGCCCGTCTTCAAGGACAAGGCCTTGAACGAGCGCCACTACGGGGACCTCCAGGGCCTCAACAAGGCCGAGACGGCCAAGAAATACGGGGAGCGACAGGTCCATATCTGGAGGCGCTCCTACGAGGTCAGGCCCCCGGGCGGGGAAAGCCTCAAGGACACCGCGGCCAGGACCCTGCCCTACTTCGACTCCAGGATCCTCCCGGAGGCCAGGGCCTGCCGGAACGTGCTCGTCTCGGCCCACGGCAACAGCCTGCGCGCGATCGTGATGGAGCTCGACGCCCTCAGCACCGAGCAGGTCATGGCCCTCAACATAGAGACCTGCCGCCCCATCGTCTACGGGATCGGGCCCAAGGGGGAGGTCCTCTCGAAGACGACGCTTCCTTAAGCGGAGCTCGGATTTGCTATCATGGACTCGATCGGCATGCGCTCCCATTCCGAAGGAGGAAACATGAGAAATGAGAGAATCGCGAGTTGGTTCGTTCCGTTAGCCGCGTGCGCGGCCCTTGCCGCGCTGGCCTCCTGCGCCAGGCCCCAGGTCAGGAAGCCCGCTCCGGCCGCTGAGAAAGCGCCCCCCGCGGCCCAGGCCCCGGGAACTCAAAAACAGGAGGAGGCCGCCCCCACGGCCGGCCTGACGCCCAGCATCGAGGTCACGGAGGCCAGCCTCCGCGGGGCCGAGTTCTCGAGCGCCGAGGGCCTCCAGGAAATTCGCTTCGACTACGACAGCGCGACCCTGGGCGGGGAGGCCCTGGAGATCCTCAAGAAAAACGCGCAGGTCCTCAAGCTCCACCCGGAACTGGATTTCCTCGTGGCGGGCCACTGCGACGAGCGCGGCACCATCGAATACAACCTGGCCTTGGGGCAGAGGCGGGCCAAGGAGGTCCGCGACTACTACCTGCGCCTGGGAGTCTCCGGAAAGTCCGTCGCGACCATCTCCTACGGCAAGGAAAGCCCCCTCTGCCGCGAAGCCAACGAGGAGTGCTGGGCCAAGAACCGCAGGGCCGAGACCAGAATCCGGACCGGCACGGCGGCCAACGGAGCCGTGAAGGACCGCGCGACCCAATAGAAGGGCAGGCATGCGCCGCTGGATCCTCGCCGGCCTGCCCCTGCTCGCGGCCGGATGCGTGGCGACCCAAAGGGACATCCTGCAGCTCGAGAGCCAGGCCGAGGAGCTCAAGGCCCAGATGGGGGAGCTCAAGACCCAGGTCGGCGAGCTCAAGAATACCGTCTCTTCCATGCAGGGCAACCAGGCCGACCTCTCGGTCCAGATGAAGCAGCTCCACGAATCCCTGAGCACCTTCACCGAGACGATCAGGGAGTCGCAGGGCGAGATGCGCCGGCTCTCCTCCAAGCTAGACGACATGAGCGCCGCGGTCACGAGCAAGGTGGCCGCCATAGGCTCCACCCTCACCAGCCAGCAGATCAAGGGCCTGGAGGAGCAGAAGAGGAGCCTCGAGGAGCAGAAGGCCGCCCTGGCCCGGCAGGAGGCGGCCCTGGCCGGCTCCCCCTCGGAGCTCTTCCAGGCCGCGGAGGTACGCTTGGGCCTCAAGAACTACGCCCTGGCGGCCAAGGGCTTTGCGGAGTACGTCTCCAAGTTCCCCAAGGGAGCCTTGATCGACGTCGCGACTTTCAAGCTCGGCCAGGCCTACTACGGGCAGAAGAAATGGGAGGCGGCTGGAAGGCAGTTCGCCCTGGTCCTTGAGAACCACCCGAAGAGCAGCCTGACCCCCTCGGCCCGGCTCATGTACGCCCTGAGCCTGATCGCGATGAAGAAGAACCTCCCAGAGGCCAGGCAGTACCTCGAGTCCATCTCTTCGGACTTTCCAGCCAGCCCCGAGGCCAAGGCCGCGGCCCAGCACCTCAAGAAGCTCCAGGCGCCGAATTAAACCCGCGTGAATCGCCCAGGGAAGCGGGTTTTAATCCGGCCTCTTTTGGCCCTTGGCCTTGCCTGCCCCGCCCTGGCCGCGACGGACGTCCACATCAGGCTCTCGGGCCAGTCGCAGGCCCCTCTCCAGTTGGCCCTCGGCCTGCCCCCTTTCGTGGCCGGGACCCCGACCCGCCCTGAGGAGGCCCTACTAGCCCGGGAGCTACGCGAGGTCGCGAGGGCGGACCTCCTCTTTTCCCGGTACTTCAGGCTCCTGGAGGAGGGTCCCCATTTCCACGGAGGCAACCTCAGGGAGATCCTGCCGGAGTGGAAGGCCCGTGGAGGGGGGTGGCTGCTGGCGGCCAAGGCCTCCCAGGAGGGATCCAGGATTTCGCTCGCGGCCAGCCTGTTGAACCTCAGCTCCTCGGAGGCGGTCTTCGAGCGCACCTACAGGCAGGAGGCCGCCCACGCCCGGCAGCTCGCGCACCGCCTCTCGGACGACATCGTCTTGGCCCTGACCGGGAGGAGGGGCGTGGCCCAGACTCGGATCGCCTTCGCCAACGACCAAAGCGGGCGCAAGGAGATATGCCTGATGGACTACGACGGGGCCGACCTCAGGGTCCTCACCAGGGACCGCTCGATCTCTCTGCTTCCGCGCTTCTCCCCGGACCGCAGGCTGCTCGCCTTCACAGGCTACCGGGACGGGAACCCCGACCTCTTCCTGCTCGACCTCGAGAAGGGGACGCGCCGGCTCCTGTCG
>CAYLZQ010000329.1:0-3199 GCA_964388045.1 uncultured Elusimicrobia bacterium
CTGAACTATTACTACAAGAACTACCATGACACCGCGCTCAACGACTTCGCCGAGCGGAATTGCGCGCCTCGGTTAATGTAAAATTCTGATGAGGATCCCATGAAGGCATTTTCCAGGCTGACGATTCTCTGCGTTCTACTCGCGTCCATGGCCGGCTGCGAGTTCTTCCGTTTCGGCAGGGTGGAGAAATCCTCCAGCGTCGCCCCCCCGGCCTCGAAAGCCTCGCCGCATGGAACGTCCGGCCTGTCGCCCGAGCTCAGCGCCTGGTTGGCTGAGTTTTTCGAGCTCGTGAACTCACTAAACAGCGAGGGCCTGAGGAATAAGGTTTCCCCGAATTACAATGACGGGCAAACGATGGGAGAGTTCCTGCGCAGGCTCCATGGTGATGGAAAGACTTTCAGCCTCTTCAACCTCAATGCCTTCAACTTCTTCGCCCAGGAGGCGGAAGGCGTCACTCGGGTGTCCTATGAGTGGAATCTGCGGGCTAACACCAAGTCAGGCGACGAATTGACTGAGACAGGACAGAGCGAGATGTATCTTTCCAGGAAGGATGGCGGGTTTCAACTGCTCAACAGCAGGGGAGATCGCTCCTATGCCTTGACCCAAGCCGACCAAGCCACACTGGAGCTGAGCAACGTCACTGTCAACGGGACTCCCCAGGCCAGCTACAGGGCCTACCTGGGAAGGCAGCAAGCAGCGGGGGGCGCGGGAGCGGGCGGCGGTGGTAGCCTTGCCCTTCAAGTCACCTGCACGCTCGACGCGCAATGCGCTTCAGGGCACTGCTCCAACAATCCAGGCGCAGGCAAATGCTGCAATTTGCCAGGAGGAGCTTGCGTCACGGCTGCTGATTGCTGCACACCGCCACCAGCAGAACTCAATCCAGGGACATGCGTCGTGGGTATTGGTGGTGGAATATGCTGCGCCGTCGTGGGCGAGGCCTGTTCCTCCGATGCTGAATGCTGCTCAGGAGCGGCGGGTGCCTGCGGCGGTGTCTTCTGCCTTTTTTGAAATCCTAGGATTCCGTTGCGAGAAGCTGTCTGGTATTCAGCGAACCCATTAGGGTCCGCGATTTCGTTCCAAGTTCTCCAACTGTCGTCAACGACAGTTGGTGGATAACTGCTATGCGATGGCCCCTCTTCCTAGACGAGAGGCCATGGGGATGCCGACCGAAGGAGTAACCCACGGGGCTATTCTCGCGCGCTCCGGATCTCGCCGTAAAAGAGGTAGCACTCCGGCTCCTCCGCTGGTTCTCGAGGCCCTTCCAGCTCCGCGGCATAGCACAGCCCGTTTCTGATTTCCAGCACCACGCTAGGCCTTCCGGCAGCAGTGCTGCGCCTGGCTGCCTCTAATGCCTCCTGCCTGCTCTTCGTGACGACTATGGCCACGTTGTCCTTGAGGCGTTTTCCGGGTTTCGCGCCTTTGGGCGCCACGGTGTAGAAATCCCCCTTGATCAGGCCGGCCTCGTCCCCCTCGCTGAGGGCCTTGAGCCTCTTTTGAAGCCAATAGATGACGGTTGTGTCGAGCTTTTCATTAGCCTTTTCATCCTTTAAAAGGGCCTTGATCCTGTCTTGCACCCTGAGGGCTATCCTGGAAGGAGTCTCGGCTGCTTGGGCGAACTCCAAATCCAGGGAAGAGGGGGAGTAGGTGGCCTTGGGCTCAGGGCGGACTACAGCCGGGGCGCTCGCCTGAGCCGAGGGAGGCACAGAGCTTGGCTGCGCCGAGCCGCCCGCAGGCTCAATGGAAGGCCCAGGCGGAGGATGCGGGGGATCCCCATGAACCGCTGTCCAGCCCCCGCCGCACCTGGCGACGCTGGTCATGTTCATGTGCGGCAGGAGCTGCCGGCAAGCTGGCGTTGGGTTTTCGCTGGGAAAAACGCAAATCTCCCCGCCCTGCAAGGTGAAGCTCCCGTCGGCGTTCTTGCAGAAAGTTATCTCGAATGCTCGAGGTTGGGCTGGGCTTGAGGCGTTCATGGTCACAAGACCCAGGAGCAGCCATGCTGCTCGCCGGATTTCCTCACTGAGAGTTCTCATGGCACGGCCTCGCTCGGCTCGGGTTTGAGCTTGATCACGAGGCTCTTCTGGACCCTGTAATCCGCCCCCTTGAGAGGCTCGCCGTCCATCATCCACCACTGGGGAACCAGGAAGAAGCCCCCAAGGGAGAGGGCGAATGGCCGCCTGGGGCTGATCCTGGCCAGGGTCCAGGCCCCTCTCCGGTCCTTGGCCAGCTCGAAGATTGTTTCTTGCCCCTCGACGGATAGCTTCTGGCCCGAGGCCGTCAAGAAGCTTCCTCCCCAGGTCGCGGCCACCTCAGCGCTGGTTTCATCTTCCCGGATGACCCTGGGCCGGCGCGTGAAATTGAACTCCATGGTCAGGAAGTTCTCCAGGTCCGACTTGACTGCCTCGACGAAGGCAAGGAAATCCCCCCCCTCGAAGGCGATCTCAGGCGAGACGTAGGCAAGGAGCCTCTTGAGCTCGCGCCGCTCAAAGGACTCGAACATTCCCAGGACTGTCTCAGCGGGGCTGGAGGGAGGCGGCAGCCAGATCCCGGCCTGGCGCGCAAGCTCAGCCTCCTCTGCCTTGGCCTTGACCAGAGCCCTGACCTCCTCCGAGGGCTGGGGCACTTTTGGGGGATCCACAGGGACAGGCTCGGCCTTGGAAGGCTGAGCCGCCTCAGGGGGAGGTGTCCCTGCCCGGGGCTTCTTTGAGGCCTCGGACTTCAGGATCTCTGGCGGATGAGCCCTGGCCTCGGGCCAGGCAGGGCTCTCAGGGGCTTGGAGGCCAGGGGGAGCCCTCAGGCGGGACTCGGGCTCCCGGCGCGCTGTCGCCATCGCATCCGCGGCTTCCTGGGCAGGCAGCGGCTTTCCGTCCTTGCCCACTGCCGTCCTTTGCTTGAGCCTGAACTCAGGGTCGAACGAGGAAACCAGGTTGTAGTTCTCGAAATAGACTGTCTCCTCGTAGCCCCCAGGGATGCTTTTCATCTCCGAGACAAGCCTGTCCTTCCTGTCTATGACCCTGGAGCCTCTTTCCCTGCCGGATTTGTCGAATTCACGGCTCGTGACGAGCCCTGTGTCGAACTCCTCGATGGTCATGAGGCTCCCGTACTCTGTCTTTTTCCGGGAGGCGCTAGCCCTGGCCTTGTTGTTCGGATTGACTATGTCGTAGCCTAGCATCTCCATCTTGTCGTCAAAGCGGGTGCGCAC
>CAYLZQ010000330.1:0-3185 GCA_964388045.1 uncultured Elusimicrobia bacterium
TCCGGACAAGTCAGTTTTTCCACGATCTTCAGCTTCAAGGGATTGGAGAGCCCCAGGGAGATGGTGCTTCCGGCCACGTTGTAGGCGAAGACCTCCAGGTGCACGGTCCCGACCGCTGGGAAGCGGGCGGCGAAGCCCGGAACCAGCCTCAAGCGGCCCGAGACTGTCCCCAGGGCGTTGGCTGAGGAGACCAAGGTCAGGAAGCCGGGAAAGCGGGTGTCCGTCTGGGGAAGAGCCCAGAGGGCCTGGTCCCTGAGCTGGGCATAGCCGAAGGAATAGTCCTGGGTCCTGGGAAAGGTCGTCACCCGCGCCGAGTAGCTGATCGTATCGCTGTCGAAGGAGGCCGAGACGATGCTGGCCGGGACCGCACCTGGCTTGACGTAATCGAGGGCGAGGCTGTAGGGCACGGTCGAGTTGACGCCGCTGTTTGAGCCCCCGCTCACCGTAGGGCCCCCGGCCACCTGGAGGAAGAAGAGCCCCGGCCCGGGATTGTCGTAGAGGAGGCTCGCCTGGGAGGCTGTGGTCGTGCAGTCCGAGACCTCGCAAGCCCCCTGGTCGGTGTTGATCCCGTTGAAGGCAGGGGCGGCCGCGGCCACGATCTTGCGGTCGCGATCGTAGAGGGTCATCCCGTAGCCCTTGAAGAAGAAGCCGTCCGGAGGCAGCCTCAGGGTGATCCGGATGGGCCCCGGCCCCGCCCCCAGGGCGTAGAAGTCGAGGTCCCCGGCCGGGAAGATCGTCGCGCTCACGCCGCTCAGGGAGCTGAGGTCGGCCGCGCTCTCGAAGCCGTCGTTGCGTGCGCTCGCCGTGTCGTAAGGGTCGCTGGTCCCCCCCACGGAGTTGAGCCCGTGGGCCGAGAACTTGGCCGTGATCGCGGCCGCCACGCAGCCCGCGGCCACTCCCCCGCAGGCCCCGATCCCGCAGGCGGGCACGGCCCCCAGGGCGTCGACCCTCTTGATGGCGTCCATGAACTCCTGGAAGCTCTCCGGGAAAAAGAGCAGGGACTGGAAAACCAGGCCGTCGGCGCAGGACCTTCCGGCGCCGCTCCCCTGGAGGGCCACGCGGTCCTTGCGGATGTCCCAGAGAGCCTGGGAGAGGTAGATGCTGTCCTCGTGGATCTCCCCGGCCCAGTTGGAGGGAGTGAGCGCCTGGCAGGGGCCCTTGGAGGGGCAGTCGAGCTCGCGCAGGGCCCCGGTGCCCCCCAGGCCCTCGTTCAAGTACTTCCCGATCGAGGTATGCTGGGCGGTCCCGGTGGAGAGGGAGCTCGCGGAGAAGTAGTCCGCGACCGCCTCGGAGATCGCCCCGGCCTGGCCGAAGTTCTGGATCGGCCAGAGCTTCTCCACCACGTAGTGGGTGTATTCGTGATGGGTGACAGTGGCGTCGTCGGTGATCAGGTCCGAGGGCAGGGCCTCCGAGACCTCGCCGAAGAAGAGATTGTCGAACTCGGGGTTGTAGAAGGGGTTGACCAGGCCCGGCCCCGCGAAGGCGACCGCGTTGACGGGGTTTCCGATGAAGGCTGAGCTCGACTTGTTGACGTCGGACATGAAGTAGTCGTGCATGAGGTTGAGGTGATAAAAGAGGCTGATCTCTCCGCGCAGGGCCAGGCTGGCGTGGAGGGCGGGGTTCCAGGTGAAGCTCCCGCTGGGGCCCGGGACAGTCGGGCTGGTCAGGGCCAGGTAGCTCGAGAGGCTGACGTCATAGCCGTGGAGCGTGCCCGAGGCGTTGGATTTGAGGCGTATCCTCAGGAGGGTCCCCGGAACCGCCGTGCCGCTGAAGGCCCCGCGGTTGCCGAAATAGGAGGCGATGGGGAAGCCGGAGGGATCCAGGAGGGTCACCTCGTCGTCGTCCGCGATGTCCAGGGTCTCCCCCTGGCTTCCGGCCAGGACCGAGCCCACGTTCAGGCTCGTAAAGACCGGAAGGAACTTGACCGCCGTGGGGGCCAGGGCCGAGAGATCGATCGTGGAGACCAGGTTCGCGTTGTTGGGGTAGGGATGCGGCGATGAAAGCGGGGTCGCCACCGTGGCCCAGAGCCCGCCGTTGTCGAAGTGGGCGCTGGGGCCCCTGAAGTTGGAGACGTTGACGAAGGGCCCCTGGAGCTGGGAGAAGACCTTGCCCGGGGTCTGGCTGCAGTAGAAGCCCGGCCCCAGGACCCCGGTCACGGCGAAGGTGCTCGGCCCCGCCACGTAGACGCGCAGGTGGTTGAAGGGCTGCTCGGCCGGCCCCGGGGTCGCCGAGGGGTCCACGTCGTAGACCAGGCCCCTCACGGTCCCGGAGGTGAGGCATACCGGGGCCTGGAAGCGCAGGTCGTTGTAGCGAAAGAGCAGCTCCCCGGTGTGGGCGTCCACGTAGTAGCGCCAGAGGCCCCCCGCCCCCCCGGCCGTGAACTTCCAGGCCAGGTGCGCTCGGCCCGAGCGCTCGCTCGGGAAGATGACGAGGGAGCCCTCCGAGGTGGGAGGGATTCCGAGATCCCGGCGCACGACCTCGGCCGCCTGGGAGACGGGGAGGCTGGGCTCGGTCCCGAGCCTGAGCTCAGGCTCGAAGGAGGAGTGGACCCCCATCACAGAGCCCTGGGCGTCCAGGTGGACCTTGACCCGGGCGAACTCCACGGGCAGGCCGCGGTAGGTCTGCTGGTAAAGAAGGTGGGAGTGGCCGCGGCCAGCAGACTCCTTGAGCACGGCCAGGTCCTCGGGCTCCAGGCCAAGGACCTGCCCGGTCTCGGCCAGGAAGGAGGCGGCTGCCGCGCGGGGCCCTCCCGGGAAGCGCCGGGTCGAGCCCCCGACCACGGCCTCGGGCCTGCCAGTGCGGGGGCTCAGGCGCAGGGTCCAGAGGCCTCCCTGGCGCCGGTTGAACTCGGCGAAGGCCCTCTGGGCCCTTTCCTCCGGGAGGCGGCGCTGGCGGCGCTCGAGGCGGTTTAAGCCGAAGCGCCGGGCGTCCCTGCGCGCCTCGGCAGGCGAAAAGACCCCCCCGGCCTCGCGCTCCCAGAGCAGGCAGAGCGCGAGCCCCGAGGCCAGGATCAGGACCCCGGAACGTAAGAAGCGCATGACACCCTAAGGTTACTCCCTCGGGTTTTCGGAAATATTGCGGGAGGGTTGCGGAAAGTTTGCGGGATTTTCAGGAAAAAACGGAATGGGCCCGCCAGGAATCGAACCCGGATCCCGTGGTTCGAAGCCACGTGCTCTATCCATTGA
>CAYLZQ010000331.1:0-3179 GCA_964388045.1 uncultured Elusimicrobia bacterium
CTTATGGAAACTGTGTCTGCTATGAAAGAGTCGTTCAACGGCCTTAATAACTCGGAGCGCTTTGCTCCCCGAGTTCAACGGCATTTAAGGTCCTGCACGGCAAGAAGTTCTTGGCGCACTTCCATAGGAAACCCGAGCCGAACTTATTGCCGTGCATGCTAGGCTGGGCCAACATTTCCTGATAAGCCCCGAGGTGCGCGACGCCATCCTGGAGGCCGCCGGCGTCTTGCCCTCGGACAGGGTCCTCGAGATCGGACCCGGCCGGGGGATGCTGACGCGGGCGCTCCTCGGACGCGGGGCCGAGGTCGTGGCCGTTGAGCTGGATGAGGGCCTGGCCGAATCCCTGGAGGCCGAGCTCTCCTGCCCGCGCCTGCGCCTCCTCCGGGCTGACTTTCTCAAGCTCGATCTCAAGGAGCTGGGGGCGGGGCCTTTGAAGGTCGTGGCCAACCTTCCTTACGCGGTCGCCACCCCCATCCTTCAGCGCCTCCTCCCCTGGCCCCTCTGGAGGAGCGGGGTCCTGATGTTTCAGAAGGAGGTGGCGGCGCGCCTGACAGCCTCCCCGGGAAGCGGGAGCTATGGCCTTCTCACCCTCTCGGTGCTTCTCTACGCCCAGGCCGATGAGGTCCTCGAGGTCCCCCGGGAAAGCTTTCTGCCCAGGCCCAGGGTCGCCTCGGCCTTGGTGCTCCTGAGGCGGCGGCCGGAGCCGCTGCTGCCCAGCGATAAGAGGGCCGCGTTTTTCAAGGTCGCCAAGGCCGCTTTCAGCGAGCGCCGGAAGATGGCCTCAAGCCCGATCTCCAGGCTTCTGGGGCTTGCGCGCGAGGAGGTGGACCAGACCCTTGCCCGCCTGGGGGTGGACCCCCGGAGCCGGGCCGAGCAGATTCCTCTCGAGGCCTTCCTCAGGCTTCCGGAAGGGCTGGGCCTGTGAGGAGGGCTGGGGCGGCCTTCCTGGCCGGCGCCGCGATCCTCTATCTGCTCTCCCTCAGGGCCTACTACGTGGGCTTCTTCAACGACGACGCCTTCTACGTGATCGGGGCCAGGTCACTGGCCCAAGGCCGCTACGCCGAGCTCAATGCCCCCGGCGAGCCTCCCCTGGTCAACTACCTCCCGGGCTATCCCCTGCTCCTGGCTCCCCTGGCCTGGCTCTTCCCGGGCTCCCTGCTGCCATTCCAGCTACTTTCCCTCGCCCTCATCCTGGCCTCTCTTTGGCTCTTCTGGAAGTGCTTCGAGGAGGAGCTCTCCCCGACGGAGCTTGCCGGCGCAAGCCTGGTTTGGGCCTTGAGCCCCCTTACGGTGAGCCTCTCGGGCACGGTCCTATCCGAGCTTCCTCTTCTTTTCGCGAGCCTCCTTTTCTTTGTCCTTCTGCGCAGGGCCTGGAGGTCTGATGCTCGGCTGCCCTGGATCTGGATTTGCGCCCTGGCGGGCTTTGCCTGCCTCCTGAGGCCGAGCGGCCTTGCCCTTCCAGCCGGTTTGGCCCTTGCCCTGGCCCTTGAGAAGAGACGGCGCCTGGCGGCCCTGGTCGCCGGAAGCTCCCTGCTCTTTCTGGGGCCGTTCCTGGTCCGGAATTATCTGGCGACCGGGCAGGGACTCATGTACGCCGTGGAGCTCATCGCCCCCTTCCGCGGCCCCTCAACCCTCGCGGCCCTGGCCGCCTCCCTCCAGGACAACCTGGCCTACTACCTGAGGTTCTTGTTCGTGACGAGCCTGTTCCGGTGGCCCTTGGCGGCGCCCTGGCTTGAGGCCGCGACGGTGGGAGCGGGCCTCGTCGCGGTCTGGGTCGGCCTAAGGAGGCAGGCGGGAGGATGGGAAAGAAGCCTGGCCCTCTGGCTCCTTCTCTACCTGGGAATCCATCTTATCTGGAGCAAGCAGGCGGGGCGCTATCTCCTTCCGGTGTTGCCCTTCCTGGCCGGCTGCCTCTTCAAGGGCCTGGGCTCCTGGGATTTGCGCCTGGGCCTCAGGGGCCGCGGGCTCTGGACTGCCGCGGCCTTAAGCCTCATCCTTTCAGCAGTCCCAGTGACCCGGGTCGTGAGGGCCTCCCTGTTCGGGAGCACCCCCATGAACACCCCGCCCCTGCGCGCCTTCGCTTGGGTGAGAGCCCACGCCAGGCCCTCCGATGTCTTCGCGGCCGAGCTCGACGGCCGCTTCTATCTGCACACCGGGCGCAAGGTCGCGCACCTGGGCCGGATCTTCGAGCCCGGGGCCTTCCGGGCCTGGCTGGCCTCCCGTGGGGTGGGCTACGTGGCGGTCCTGCCCACTGAGTTCGTCATGAGGACCAGGACCGGCAAGGGTCTCAACGATCCCATGCCGCTTGCGGACTTGAGGAGACTCCTCTTAGACCGGAGATTCTACGAGCTCGTCTTTGAGGACGAAGCAGAGGGCTCGGCCGTCTACCGGGTCAAGCCCCGAGTTACTGAACCTTCCCAAGCAGGGTCTGGGCCTCGCGCTCCAGGCTCCGGGAGTTCCGGGAGGCGTCCGAGGACTCCCGCTCCAGGTCCCAGGCCTCCATGGAAAAGCCGATCCGCCTGAAGTCCCAGCTCGCCCAGCGGATCTCGCTTTCAAGGGAGGAGCAGTCCGAGCTCAGGATTCGGGAGTTTCTCGCGAGTTTCTGGGCCGGGGCCACGAGCTCCGGGTCCTTGCCGGCCTGGCCTGAGAGGCTGCGCGCCTCTCGCAGGGCCGACTCCACGTCGCGCGAGAGGTCCCTTGTTCCCCAGACGGCCCACTGGAGATCGCTTCGGAAGAAGGGATCGGTATTCGGCCTGCCGGGCTGGTCCGGCTTGTAGGCGCTGGCCCTGCGCTTGAGGTCCGAGACCTTCAAGCGCAGGCGCGAGGCCTCGTAGCTCAGGCCCTGGACCTCGCGGCTGAGGCGCTCGATCTGCTGGGCCAGGGCCTGGCTCTTGGCCCTGACCTGCTCCTGGCGCGCGGAGAGGACCTGCTGGCGGATGAGGCCCAGGCTCTCCTCGAAGGACAGCACAGGGCCTGCGCCGGCCTGGGAGAGGCAGGCGAAGAGCGCGATCGCGGCAAGCATGGTCTTGGTCATGGCTCCTCCTTGAAGATGCGGAGTGTGCGCCTGATTCTATTGTTTGCCCTTTCCTGGTGTCAATAGGCGGGGTGGGCTCGGGAGTAACTCTGATTCTCTCGTAAAAAGTCCGGGCGCTTGACGATGGTTTTTGAGCGCGCACTCC
>CAYLZQ010000332.1:0-3174 GCA_964388045.1 uncultured Elusimicrobia bacterium
GGAAAAAAGGCACCTCCCGGTGGCCGAGTTCCTCCCCCCGGAGCGCTTCGAGGCCTACGCCCAGGCCGCGCGCGCAATGGGATTCCTCTACGTGGCCTCAGGGCCCTTGGTCAGAAGCTCCTACCGGGCCGGGGAGCTCTTCCTCAAGGGCTTCCTGGAAAAAAAACAGCATGCCTCTTTTCCCAGCGGCTGAAGGCAGGATCCAGCGCCTGGAGGTCCTCAGCCCCGAGGGGACCCTTGACGCGGCCCTCGCCCCGAAAATCCCGGAGGAGACTCTCCTCGCCATCTACCGCAGGATGACCGAGATCCGCCTCTTCGACGAGAGGGCGATCAAGCTCCAGCGCCAGGGGCGCCTGGGGACCTATCCCCAAATCCTGGGCCAGGAGGCGACCCAGGTCGTGCCCCCTTTTTGCCTCAAGCCCATGGACTGGGTGGTCCCCACCTACCGGGGCCAGGGAGTCTACTACGCCAGGGGAATGGCCCTGCGCTACTCCCTGCTCTACTGGGCCGGGGACGACAGGGGGGTCAAGTTCCCGGACGAGAACAACGACATGATCTTCTCGATCCCTGTGGGGACACACCTCACCCAGGTGGCGGGGCTGGCCTGGGCCTGCAAGCTCAAGAAGGAGGGGGCAATCGCCCTGACCTACCTGGGGGACGGGGCCACCTCCAAGGGCGACTTCCACGAGGCCCTGACCTTCGCAGGGCTCTTCAAGCTCCCGGCGGTCTTCCTCATCGAGAACAACCACTGGGCCATCTCGCTGCCGCGCCAAAGGCAGACGGCCTCCAAGACCCTGGCCCAGAAGGCCTGGGCCTACGGGGCCTACGGCCTCCAGGTGGACGGAAACGACGTCTTCGCCGTCTACAAGGCGGCCAGCGAGGCCGTGGAGCGGGCCCGCTCGGGCCAGGGCCCGAGCGTCCTCGAGTGCGAGACCTACCGCCTCGGGCACCACACCACAGCGGACGACGCCTCACGCTACCGCAGCCAGGAGGAGGTGGAGACCTGGAAGGCCAAGGATCCCATCCTGCGCCTGAGGCGCCACCTCCTGGCGCGAGGGCTCTGGGACCAGGAGCGGGAGGAGGGGCTTCTCCGGGAGGCCGAGGCCATGATCCAGGGGGAGGTGGAGGCCGCCGAGTCCTTCCCCCCGCCCAATCCCTTGAACATGTTCTCGGACAACTACGCCCGGGCCCCCTGGCACTTGATCGAGCAGCGCGGGGAGCTTGAGGAGCTCCTGGAGGAGAGAAGGGACCAGCACGAGATCCTGGAGCTGCCCCCCGTGGAAGGAAGATTCCCATGAGCGGGGCGTGCTGATGCCCGAGCTCAACCTCGTGCAAGCCATCAACCAGGGGCTCTCCCAGGCCATGGAGGCCGACGAGCGCGTGATGCTCCTGGGGGAGGACGTGGGACTCAACGGCGGGGTCTTCCGGGTGACCGAGGGCCTCTACCAGCGCTTCGGACCGGATCGCGTGGTGGACACCCCTCTGGCCGAGCTCGGGATCGTGGGGGTCTCCGTGGGGCTGGCCGTGGCCGGGCTGAGGCCTGTTTGCGAGATACAATTCGACGGCTTCATGCCCGCGGTCCTGGACCAAGCGATCTGCCACCTGGGGCGCCTGCGCAACCGCAGCCGCGGCCGGCACTCGGTCCCCCTGGTCATCCGCTCGCCCCACGGGGGCCTCATCCACGCCCCGGAGCACCACTCCGAGTCCCCCGAGGCCTATTTCTGCCACACCCCGGGAATCAAGGTGGTCTGCCCCTCCAATCCTGAGGACGCCAAGGGGCTCATCATGGCCGCGATCCAGGACCCGGACCCCGTCGTCTACTTCGAGCCCAAGGCCCTCTACCGCGCGGCCCGGGGGGAGGTGCCGGAAGAGCCCTACGAAATCCCGATCGGCAAGGCGAGGCTGGCGCGCGAGGGGACCGACGTCAGCCTCGTCTCCTGGGGGGCCATGCTCCCGACCTGCCTTCAAGCCGCCAAGTCCCTGGAGCAGGAAGGCATCTCGGCCGAGGTCCTGGACCTGAGGACCCTGGCCCCGCTCGACATCGAGGCTGTGCTTGCCACGGCTGAGAAGACCGGGCGGGTGGTGATCGCCCACGAGGCCCCCAATACCGGCTCCTGGGCCGCTGAAATCAGCGCGCTGGTCTCGGAGAGAGCTCTGCTCAAGCTCCAGGCCCCGGTCCGGCGAGTGGGGGGCTGGGACATCCGGATGCCCCTTTTCAGGCTCGAGAGGTACTATGTCCCGGACGCGCAGCGGGTCATCCGGGCGGCCAAGCAGACCCTGTCCTTTTAGTATGCGCGGCAATAAATTCGCAGCGGGTTTCCTTGTGAGCGCATGCTGCGAATTTCTTGCCGTCGCACCACCTTATGAAACCTGCGTCTGCTATGAAAGAGTCGTTCAACGGCCTTAATAACTCGGGGCGCAAAGCGCCCCGAGTTCAACGGCATTTAAGGTCCTACACGGCAAGAAGTTCTTGGCGCTTCCCCATAGAAAACCCGCGCCGAACTTCTTGCCGCGTATACTAGGAGAATTCCCATGACCTACGAGTTCAAGCTTCCCGACATCGGCGAAGGCCTCACCGAGGGCGAGGTGGTCAAGTGGCACGTCAAGGAGGGAGACCAGATCCGCGAGAACCAGCCCCTGGTGAGCGTACTGACCGACAAGGCCGAGGTGGAGATCCCCAGCCCCAAGACAGGCACGATCCTCAAGCTCCACGCCCAGCCCGGCCAGAAAGTCAAGGTCCACGCCCCCCTGGTCAGCTTCGAGCTTTCGGGAGGGGCCTTGCCGGCTCCTGAGGTCTCCCGGACCCCGGCGGCCCCCTTCCCCGGGACGCAGTCTCCTGCCCGGGCCGCCGGGACCGGGGTGAGCGCGACCCCGGCCGTGCGCAAGCTCGCAGCGGACCTCAAGGTGGAGCTCGCCAAGGTCCAGGGGACCGGGCCCGGGGGACGGGTGACCGAGGAGGACGTGCGCAGGGCCGCGGGAGCCCCGGGACCGCAACCAGAGCGCAGGACGGAGGCGGTTTCCGCGGGCCCCGAGGAGAGGATCCCCTTCGTGGGCATCCGCAGGCGCACGGCCGAGAAGATGGCGGCCAGCGCGCGCAGCGTGGCCCAGGTCACCCACATGGACGAGGCCGACTTCACGGCCCTGGCCCAGCTCCGGGAGGAGCTCAAAGGGGAG
>CAYLZQ010000333.1:0-3169 GCA_964388045.1 uncultured Elusimicrobia bacterium
GCGGGCATAGCCCGCGGAGAGGGCCATGTCGTTGGGGGTGAAGCTCCCGGTCGGGTCTCCCAGGCCGTTGTAGGAAGTCATGGCGGACTGGGAGAAATAGACGAGCCCCACCCCCAGGACTCCCCGGCCCGCGGGCCTCGCGTAGACGACCGAGCCGGCGTAGGTCGTCTCGAGCAGGCGGCTGTAGGAAAGGCTAAGCTCCGAGGGGGCTCTCCCCCGCCCCAGGCCGGCGGGATTCCAGAACATGGCCTCAGCTCCCTCGGCCCCGGCCAAGGCCGCCCCGCCCATGGCCTCGGCCCTGGCCCCGTTGGGTATCTTCAGGAATGCGGCGCCCGTGGTTCCCGCGGCTTGAGCCGAGAAAGGGGACTCGGGAAACAAGCCGGCCGCCCGGGCCCAGGGCGCGCCGATCAGGAAAAGGAGGGCTAAATGGGCCAGACGGGTCCCTTCCGAGGCCTGGCCTCCTCCTGGGCTCCGGCCCCAGCCTCCTCCGCCTCTGGAACAGCAGCCTCTGAGACTGCAGGAGGGGTAAGGCGCAACTCCTCTTTCTTCTCGGTCTCGGAGGAGGGAGAGGGACCGGAATGACCCTCAGCGGCCGCAAGGCCTTCGGAGGGGGACTCCCGAGGAGGAGGCAGGAGGATGGTGGACTCGCTGGAGACAACGGCCGGCGAATATCCGGGCCCAGCCTGCGGCGGCGGGACTGACGCCGGACCCTCGAGCTGGGACGTCCCGGCCTCAACTATGGGAGGAGCCTCCTGCCTAAAGGCTTCACGGGCTTCCTCCGGGGCCGAGGCGGAAACCGGCTCAGGGACCGCAACCGGAGCGGCCAGGCGGCCGCTGAGGTCGGCCAGGCGCCTTAAGATCTCCTCCCCCTGGGCTGCCTGCTGGGAAAGCAGGCTCTTCAAGTCTAGAAGCTCCAAGTCCACGCGGTCCATTCTCTCCTTGAGGCCCTGAAGATAGAGGATCGCGGGGCTGATGCCGCCCGGAGCGGTGGCCTCGGTCTTGAGGATGGGAGGAGCTGTCTTCCCAGCGGCGGGGGCCTTCGGACTCTCCTTCCTCGGTTCCTCAGGCGCGGCCTCGGCGGCAGGAAGCATGCTCGGAATGGTCTCGATTTTTGGGGAGACCACGGGGGCAGGGGCCTTCTTCTCAGGGGGCTCAAGGACAAGGGTCTTATCCCTTTGCGCCTCAAGGGGTCTCGGTTTCGGCATGGGCTCCGCCTTCGGCGGGATCGCAGAGGGCTCCTCGCCTTGGGACCTCCCGGGCCCTTCCTCCTCGGCTTGGTCCTCGGCCTCCACGGCCGCGCGGTACTGGCCCAGAAGAAGAACGAAAAGGACGGAACTCACCGCGAAGCCGACGGCGGAGACGTAAAACCAGCCGTCGGCCCAAAGGCTCATGAACGAGAGTTTATCGGAATTGACCCTGGCTGTCAAGGCAGGGTATAATTCCCCACGAATGAGCCGAGCCGAGCAGCCTGCGTCCGCCGCGCCCGACCCGAACGAGAGGCAGGCCCACCAGGAGCGCCTGCGCCGGGCCCTGGAGGAGGCCCTCCAGGGGGGAGGGCCCGAGCGGGTCCAGGCTCAGAAGGGGCGCGGCAAGTTCACGGCGCGAGAGAGGGTGCACTACCTCCTCGACGAAGGCTGCTTCCAGGAAACCGACCTGCTCGTCAAGACCCAGGCCTGGGAATTCGGGCTCAGGGAGCGGGCCGCCCCGGGAGACGGGGTGATCACGGGCTTCGGCAGGATCGGGGGCCGCGAGGTCTGCGTCTACGCCCAGGACTTCACGGTCCTGGGGGGCTCCCTGGGGCAGGCCCACGCGCGGAAGATATGCAAGGTCATGGACCTGGCCGCCCAGAACCGCGTCCCGGTGATAGGCCTCTTGGATTCGGGAGGGGCCAGGATCCAGGAGGGAGTCGAGTCCCTGGACGGCTACGCCGAAATCTTCAGGCGCAATACCCTGTGCTCCGGGGTGATCCCCCAGATCTCCGTGATCCTCGGGCCCTGCGCCGGCGGGGCGGTCTACTCCCCTGCCCTGACGGATTTCGTCTTCATGGTGGAGGGCACCAGCCACATGTTCGTGACCGGCCCGGACGTGGTCAAGGCCGCGACGGGAGAGGAGGTAAGCTTCGAGGCCCTGGGCGGAAGCGAAGCCCATGCCGCCAAGTCCGGGGTCTGCCACTTCGTGGCCAAGTCCGAGCCGGACTGCTCCCGCCAGGTCCGGGAACTCCTCTCATACCTCCCCCAGAACCGCTGGGAGAGGCCCGCCCGCCTGGCCAACCCGGACCCAGTGCGCCGCTCGACCCCCCTGCTGGAGAAGATGTGCGATCTGGACCCCCGCCGCCCCTACCGGATGCACCACATCGTCTGGCAGATCGCCGACGAGCACAAATTCTTCGAGGCGCACGCGGCCTTCGCCCGGAACGTCATCGTGGGGTTCATGCGGATGGGAGGCGACGTGGTCGGGGTGGTGGCCAACAACCCGGCCCATCTGGCCGGGGCCTTGAACAGCGACGCCTCGGACAAGGCCGCGCGCTTCATCCGGTTCTTGAACGCCTTCAACATCCCGATCGTGACCCTGGTGGACGTCCCGGGCTACTGGCCCGGGGTACAGCAGGAGCACGGGGGGATCATCCGCCACGGGGCGAAACTCCTGGCCGCCTACGCCGAGGCGAGCGTCCCCAAGGTCTCGGTCGTCCTGCGCAAGGCCTACGGAGGGGCCTACATCGCGATGAGCTCCAAGCACCTGGGCTCGGACTTCAACTTCGCCCTTCCCTGCGCGGAGATCGCGGTCATGGGGCCGGCGGGGGCCATCGAGATCCTCTACTCGAAGGAGCTGGCCCAGGCGGCAAGCGAGGAGGAGCGCTCCAGGCTCCGGGAGCGCCTGACCTCCGAATACTCCCGGAGGTTCGCCTCTCCCTACCAGACGGCCGCCCTGGGCTCACTGGACGAGGTCATCGAGCCCTCCCAGATGCGCGCCAAGATCATCAGGGCCCTGCGCTTCCTGAAGGAAAAGCGCTCACCCGGGGAGCATGTCAACCGGGGAAATATTCCTTTATAAAAGGCTCCTTAACCCCCGAAAACCCCCGCAATGCGTGGCGGGGGTCTCCTTAATCTAACGGCTCCTTCACCCCCGTGGTTTCGGCCGCTTGCCTCAACCAGCCCTACGGGCCCAGCCG
>CAYLZQ010000334.1:0-3162 GCA_964388045.1 uncultured Elusimicrobia bacterium
AGCCTCCAGGGGCCCGCGCGCGCGTGGGCCTCTCCGCCCTCACCCAGGCGGAGCACTTCCGCGACGAGGAGGGCCAGGACGTCCTGCTCTTCATTGACAACGTCTTCCGCTACGTCCTGGCCAACGCCGAGGTCTCGGCCCTCCTTGGGCGCATGCCCTCGGCCGTAGGCTACCAGCCGACCCTGACCACAGAGGTGGGGGGCCTCCAGGAACGCATCACCTCCACCAAAAAGGGCTCGATCACCTCGATCCAGGCCGTCTACGTCCCGGCCGACGACATGACCGACCCCGGGGTTGCGACCACCTTCACCCACCTGGACGCCACCACCGTGCTTTCCCGCCAGATCGCGGAGCTGGGGATCTATCCCGCGGTCGACCCCCTGGACTCCACCTCCCGCATCCTTGACCCCAAGATCGTGGGGGAGGAGCACTACGACGTGGCGCGCGCGGTCCAGAAGGTCCTCCAGCGTTACCGGGACCTCCAGGACATCATCGCGATCCTGGGCATCGACGAGCTCTCGGACGAGGACAAGCTGATCGTCACCCGGGCGCGCAAGATACAGAAGTTCCTCTCCCAGCCCTTCTTCGTGGCCGCCCAGTTCACCGGGACCCCCGGCAAGTACGTCCCCTTGAAGGAGACCATCCGCGGGTTCAAGGGCCTCGTGGAGGGAGAGTACGACTCCCTGCCCGAGCAGGCCTTCTACATGGTGGGCGGCATCGACGAGGCCGTGGCCAAGGCCGAGGCGATGAAATAAGATGGCCGGGAGCCTCCTTTTGGAGATGGTCACGCCGGAAAGGCTCGCCCTCCAGACCCGGGCCGAGTTCGTGGTCCTTCCAGCCTACGAGGGCGAGATGGGGGTGCTCCCGGGCCACGCCCCCTTCCTGGTCCAGCTCAAGGCCGGCGAGGTGCGGGTGACCGAAGGGGGGACTGTGCGACGCTTCGCCGTCTCAGGGGGTTTTGCCGAGGTCGGGGGCGAGAAGGTCTCCCTCTTCGCCGAGACGGCGGAACTTGCCGAGCAGATCGACGCCGAGAGGGCCAGGCAGGCCCTCGAGAAGGCCAAGGCTGAAATGGCGCGCAAGGACCTTGATCCCCTGACCCTGGCCGCTGCCGAGGCTGCCATGCGCAGGGCCCAGGTGCGCATGAAGGTCGCTCTCCTGCGCAGGAAGCCGGCCAGGTAGCCCTACATTCCTTGAAACACCTTGCGAAGGAAGGCTTTGGCTTTGGAGTAGGCTCCTGGAGCCAGGCTTTCCCTAGGGCCGGCCACGTTGAGCACCAGGATCTTGTTGAGCTTAAGCCAGGCCAAAACCTCGGAGGCTCCGGAGCCTTCCTTGAGCAGATCCATGATCAAGCAGGGTTTCTTGTAGCGCCCTGCAAGCTCGATGGTAAAGGCGGTCCCTCCCGAGGGGGCTCCCCAGGCGAGGACCAGGGTTCCGTCCGAGTCCCGCACGTTCCACTCGGTCCTCTGAGGGTAGTCTTGGGAAAGCGTTTCCCTCAAGGGATAGCGAGGGTCCAGGCGGCCGTCCTCAGCCTTGCGCCCTTTGGGGCACCAGCCCCCGCAGGGGATGCCGAGCTCCAGGGCTAAATCCAGGGCGGCCCGGTCCACTCCGGTCTGGCCTCCTGAAACCAGCCTTTCAAGACGATCCGCCACCCGGTTCCTAGGAGCGTGAGCCGTTAGTCCGAATTTTAGATGAAGAACGCATATGGCGATTTGTTGCTGCAACGTATTCGAGATCGAGGCATTTTCATGACTAAAAGCTCACGCTCCTAGGATAGCACACTGGAAGGCCTGGCGGCCAAAAAGTTAAGCTTAGGACATGGAACATTCACCGGGATTTCTAAGGCTTGTCGAGGAGTCCAAGAAGGCAATCAAGGAGACCACTATTCAGGAGATCCAGGCTCGCCTGGCGCGAGGGGAGAAATTTCATCTTGTCGACGTGCGCGAGGACCATGAATGGGAGAAGGGCCGCATCCCTGGGGCCAGGCACCTGGGCCGAGGCATTCTCGAGCGCGACATCGAGAAGGCCATCCCCGATCCGGGGGCTGAGATCGTGCTCTACTGCGGGGGCGGCTTTCGCTCAGCCCTGGCTGCCGAGAGCCTCCAGAAGATGGGATACCGGAACGTCTTCTCCATGGACGGGGGCTTCCGGGGCTGGGCGGCTGCGCAGGGCCAGGTCGAGAAGTAGAACCCCGCGATGCGGACCCTCCTCGTTGAGGGAAGCCTCTCGAAAATTTTCAAAAATTCCGCTTGACAAGTCGGCGCAGGTGTGCTAACATTGTGCTGTCAGGCCGCAAAGACAGGTCTGACGGCAAATTAAATTTGCCCACTTATGCTTCCGCGTAGGGAAGCGGAAGCAAGGTGACAGATTTTTGTTCTTTGAAAATTGTTTTGCGAGCGAATGAGCGCTCCGCTCCCTGAAGGACGCGAGTCCCGCGGGGAGAGGGAGCTAAGGAAAAACGGTGTGTTTCTGCCGCTGCCATACGGCGGCAGGGACTAGTCGTAGGACCGAGTCAATTCTTTCCATTTGGGCGCAAGCGGAAGCCCCGGGCCTTAGCCGGGGAAAACGCCCAGACTCTTTAATGGAGAGTTTGATCCTGGCTCAGAATTAACGCTGGCAGAGTGCATAACACATGCAAGTCGAGCGGGGCTGTCTGCGATTACATCAAGGGCAGCCTAGCGGCAGACGAGTGAGTAACACGTAAGCAACCTGCCCTCGAGAGGCGAATAACGCGCCGAAAGGCGTGCTAATGCGCCGTATTATCCCCGGAAGGCATCTTTTGGGGATGAAAGGCCCGCAAGGGCCGCTCGGGGAGGGGCTTGCGGCCCATCAGCTAGTTGGCGGTGTCATGGACCACCAAGGCTATGACGGGTACCCGGCCTGAAAGGGCGGACGGGCACGAAGGCACTGAGACACGGGCCTTACTCCTACGGGAGGCAGCAGTGGGGAATTTTGGACAATGGGCGAAAGCCTGATCCAGCAACTCTGCGTGAGGGACGAAGTCTTTCGGGATGTAAACCTCTTTTGTTGGGGACGAACGCCCGCAAGGGTTTGACGGTACCCGACGAATAAGCCACGGCTAACTATGTGCCAGCAGCCGCGGTAAGACATAGGTGGCGAGCGTTATTCGGAATTACTAGGCGTAAAGCGCGTGTAGGCGGGCGC
>CAYLZQ010000335.1:0-3160 GCA_964388045.1 uncultured Elusimicrobia bacterium
CTTCCCCACGCCATAGACGTACTGAAGGGCCACATCTATCCTCTTGTTCTTTGGAAGGTCAACGCCGGCAACACGCGCCATCAGGAATCTCCTTTTATAAACGGCGAACGGATTCGCGGATGAAGCCGGCCGCCCGCAACCGCTCCTGCGGCTTCGTCAGCCTTCATCCCTGTCTCTGCTTGTGCTTCGGGTTGGTGCAGAGGATGCGGATGACTCCGCCCCTCTTTACCACCTTGCATTTCTGGCAAATCGGCTTGACGCTGGCTCTGACCTTCATGGCGCTACTGCTCCCGGTATATGATCCGTCCCCTCGTGAGGTCGTAAGGCGAAAGCTCGAGCCTGACCTTGTCTCCGGGCAAGATCTTGATATAGTGCATGCGCATCTTGCCCGAGATATGCGCGAGAACGACCTTCCCCCCTGGAATCTCGACCCTAAACATGGCATTCGGCAGGGCTTCGACGATGCTCCCCTCGACTTCGATCTTGTCCTCTTTGGCCATGGTTATTGCGTCAGTATCTCCGGCCCATCTTCCGTGAGAGCCACCGTGTGCTCGAAATGGGCCGCCAGGCTCCCGTCCCTCGTCACCGCGGTCCAGCCATCCTGCAGGGTCTCGACCTCCGGGCCGCCCGCGCTGACCATGGGCTCAATCGCAAGCACCATGCCCGCAGCCAGGCGCGTCCCCGTGCCCGCCCTGCCGTAGTTTGGCACTGGCGGATCCTCATGGAGGCTCCGCCCGATCCCGTGCCCGACGAAGTCCCGGACCACGGAGAAGCCGTGGGCCTCCACGTGCCTCTGGATCGCGCTCGAGACGTCGCCCAGGCGCGCCTCGGGTCCCAGGGCCTCCATCCCCTTGGCCAGGGCCTCGCGGGTCACCCGCACAAGCCTCGCGGCCTCCTCCGAGATCTTGCCCGCAGCGACTGTCACGGCCGCGTCGGCATAGAAACCCTTGAGAAGACAGCCAAAATCGAGACTCACGATATCCCCCCCCTCCAGAACGCGCCGCTCTGAGGGAATCCCGTGGACCACCTCGGAATTGACCGAGACGCAAAGGGCCGCGGGAAAGCCGTGGTAGCCCAGGAAAGCAGGCTTGGCCTTGCGCCGCGCGAGCTCCTCGCGCGCGATGCGGTCCAGCTCCCCGGTCGTCACCCCCGGCTGAACCGCCCGTTCCAGAGCGTCCAGGGTCGCCGCGACGACCCTCCCCGCCTCGCGCATGAGCTCGATCTCCCGGGGGCTCTTGAGCTCGATGGCCTGGGCCTTAAACATGGCTCCCCCGGGGGCGGGCCAGCAGCCTCTCGATCGCCGCGCAGAGGGCCTCCGTCACTTCCCCTGGGCTCCGGGCCGCGTCGACCTCATGGAAGACCTGCTCGCTCTTGTAGTAGGCCACCAAGGGCTGGGTTAAGTCCTCGAAAACCATCAAGCGCTTCCTGACCGTGTCTTCGGTATCATCCTCGCGCTGGATGACACCCCCCCCGCAGACGTCGCAGCGCCCCTCGGCCTTCGGGGGGCGGGTGATCGTGTTGTAGACCTCGCCGCAGGCCAGGCAGACCCGCCGGGAGGTCAGGCGCTTGAGGACCTCATGGGCGGGGAGGTTGAGGTAAAGCACAAGGTCAACCCCGGCCCTGTGGGGAGCGAGGACCTTGGTGAGGGCGTGGGCCTGTTCAAGATTGCGGGGAAAGCCGTCGAGCAGATACCTCCCCCCGTCGACCTCGAGGCGCCCAGCCACCATCTCGGTCACGATCTCGTCCGGAACGAGCCTGCCAGCCTTCACGTACTCGCTGGCCTTGAGGCCCAAAGATGTCTTGGCCGCGATCTCGCTGCGGAAGATGTCGCCGGTGGCCAGGTGCCTCATGCCGTACTTGGCGGCCAGTATCTTGGACTGGGTCCCCTTTCCGGAGCCCGGGGCGCCCAAAAGTATAAAAATCATTTTGCCCGCGCGGCGAGAAATCCGCCAGGATTTCTCACCAGCGCGCCTCCATAACGGCGCTGTCGGGGCCGCGCGCTCCGCGCATGCTATGTCCCCACATTGAACCAGCGTTGCCTGATCCGCCCCTTCTTGAGGAAACCCTCGTAGTGGCGCATGATCAGCTGGGCCTCAAGCTGCCCCATCGTGTCCAAGGCCACCCCCACCACGATCAGGAGGGCCGTGCCCCCGAAGTAGAAGGGGACGTTGAAGGAGCTTCTCAGCCAGTCGGGCATCACCGCGACCGCCGCGACGAAGAGAGCCCCTCCGAGAGTGATCCTCTCCAGGACCCATTCGATGTACTTGGCCGTGGACTCGCCCGGGCGGTAGCCCGGGATGAATCCCCCCGACTTCTTCATGTTGTCGGCCAGATCCATGGGATTGATCGAGACCGAGTTGTAGAAGTAGCAGAAAAAGATGATGAGGCCGGCATAGAGGAGCTGGTAGCTCCAATGCCCGCGGTTCAAAAAATCCATGAACTTCTGGGCCCAGGGGGCCTGGGGGGCGAACTGCACCACGGTCATCGGCACGGCCAGAAGCGAGACCGCGAAGATCACGGCGATCACTCCGGACTGGTCGACCTTGAGCGGGAGATAGCTCTGGGCCCCCCCGTACATCTTGCGTCCGACCAGCCTCTTGGCGTACTGGACCGGTATCTTGCGCTGGGCCGTCTCCACCCAGACCACCGAGAGGATCACGGCCAGAAGAATCAAGACCAGGAAAACCGCCTGCAGAAGCCCCACCTCCTCGGCCTGGATCAGCTTGACGAGGTTGACCGCGGCGCTGGGTATTCTCTCCACGATGCCGGAAAAGATGATCAAGGAAACCCCGTTGCCGACCCCCATCTCGGTGACCTGCTCCCCAAGCCACATGATGAAGATGGTTCCCGCGGTCAGGGTCAGCACGGTCACGCGGTAGAAGCCCCAGGTCGGGCTGGCTACCAGGGGGATATCCCCTGGCACCGGAAACTTGGTGATCATCAAGGTCAAGCCGAAGGACTGGAAGGAGGCCAGAAAAAGGGTCAGGTACCTAGTCAGGGAGTTGAGCTTCCGGCGCCCCAGCTCCCCTTCCTTGTGGAGGCGGTCGAGGTAGGGGATCACATGGGCCCCCTGGAGCAGGCTCATGATGATGGAGGCGTTGATGTAGGGCATCACGCCCATAGAGAAAATGGAAAAGCGCGAAAGGGCGCCGCCCGAGAA
>CAYLZQ010000336.1:0-3146 GCA_964388045.1 uncultured Elusimicrobia bacterium
AAGTCCGCTCCCGAGATCCCCTCCCGGCCTGGGACGGATCGTCAACCCCTTCAAGGACGAGGCGGCCTCTCAATCGTCGAAGAACCTCCCCCTTGAGCCTCCTGGCCGCGCCAGCGAGATCGTCATCTCCCCTGAGAGCTTCGAGGTCGTCAAGGATCCGTTTCTGGACCTGGAGGACCTCCAGGCCATCAGAGATCCGGAGGCCAGGACCTTCTTCCAACTGAGGAACGCCAAAGTCAGCGAGGGGGATATCCGGATGTCCCTCATGACTCTAGCCTCGCGCCCCAGCGAGAAGAAGATGGACGAGTTCATCAAGAAGTTCCCCGCGCTCGTCAAGGCGCTCTTCTTCGAGACTCTCGAAAAACATGCCTATGCCAAGACCGAGCGGGACGGAGCGGAGGTTTACCGGATCCGGACCGGAATCGAGTTCTGGATCGAGTTCGTCACCCACCCGGATCCTGAAAAGAGGCTTGCCGCCACCATCTTCCTGCAAAACCCCACGCGGCAGATCCTGGGAAAGGACCAGGCCCAAAAACTGGTCGGGGTGCTGACCAGGGGCCTCTCCGGAGTCACGCGGATCATGGAGAGGGACCAGTTGACCCCCTCGGAATGGAAGGCGGTCGCTGGTCTTGCTCAAAAAAAGGGCTACGGCCTGGCCGTCTACGGCCGCTACGCCCTCCTGGGGACAGGGGCCAGCTTTCATTTGACGAGCAGCCTCCTCATCCAGGCGCAGCAGCTCCAGGATCCTGTCCTCCTGGGAAGGCTGGAGAGGGTCCTCAGATTCCTGTCCCACAACGGGATCGACATCGAATTCGACGAGCACCAGGCCGCGGCCGCCTTCTTCAATCCCCTTTCAGACAGGATCGCCTACGTGATGCCCAGCCGCGCTGACCTTAACTCCCTCTCCCACGAGGGAACCCACGCCCGCTTCGAGCAATTCACCGAGTCCCTTTCCCAGTGGGCGCGCAAGCACGGTTATGCCGTTCCTTATGAACTGGACGGCCCAGGAGGCGGCCTCTTCAGCTCGTTCGGCGGCTTCATGAACCTCCTCAACGAGCTCAACTCCTGGAGGACCGGTGAAAGTTTTAGCGGAGGCATGACGGACCGCAAGATCCTCGCGCTCCTCAGGGACAGCTACGGCCGCCAAGCCGGACAAGAGGCTGCCAGGAGTTTCGGCAGGACCTGGCCGGCCTCCAGGGTCAAGGGGGTTTCCGTTCCCCGCCTCATTCTCGATGCCACGCGCAGATTCAACGCCCTGAGCGATGCCGAGATGGCCGAGCTGGGACAAAAAGCCCTGGCCGAGGAGGAGGAGCCTGGCCAGCGCGATTTCCTGATGCTTTTCGAGGCGCGCTACAAGGAGAGGGAAGCCCCGCTGGTCCTGGCTCAGCTCATGCAGTCCTTGGCGCGGCAGGGCAAAACCGAGGCCATACGCGAAGTCGCCGAGGAGTTCCTGAGCCAAAGGGAAGATCCCGCAGGCGCAGGCTCTAAGGCCGGCAAAGAGGCTCGGAAAAAGCTCGAGGAATTCCAGAAGAGGGCCGAGGAATGGCTGGAGGGCTTCCTTTCAGAGGAGGTGAGGGTCATTCCATTCGACCTCAAGTATAGATGGAGCGCCACCCTCCTTTTCGCGCACGAGAGCCAGACCCGCGATTATGACCGAGCCATCCAAGGGATGCAGGCTGGATTCGGGGCTGATGCGTGGGTGTCCTCGGACAAGGAAAGGGAGGCTTTCAACGCGATCATGGCTCATGAGGGGGCTTCGGTCGAGGACAAGCTCCGAAACCTTCTCCTGGCTTTCAACCGCAGGGGCTTCGAGACCCTCTGGGCTGAGTTCGCGCGCCAGCCCTCGTCCGACTTGAGAGACCTCCTCGTTGAAAAGCACAAGGACAAGTTCAAGGCCAGGCACGTCAGGCAGTTGATCCTTTGGTCCCTGCGCAACGGTACCAAGGAATCCCTTCAATCCGAGTCAGCCGAACTCCTGGAGGCTCTCATGGAGGCCTTGGATTTCGGTCCCCTCTATACGGAGGACGGCCTCAAGTCGGCCCGGAGGTCGCAAAGGGCTTGGAATAAAGGCGAAGGCCGCGAGAAGGAGGCCTTGCCGCAGAACAGGCCTATGAACAAGGGGCATTGGCTTTTCGACCCCGAGATCGACAGGACCCTGGCCAGGCACATGTTCGACAAGAGGCCGGGCATCCACAGGCTCAAGCTGATCAACCTCATCGTTCCCAGGACCTATCCGGAGGAGCTTCCCCTTCTGCACAGGAGGCTTCTCGAGATCATCACAGGCGACAACTCCCATCGGTATGACCTCTGGCTGGCCAGGATATTCCTGGTGACCAGCGACGGGGATATCTTTCACGACTATCAGGTCCGTTGGGGAGAGTCAGTGGCCCGGGCTGTCATGGCTGATCGCACTCCCATCCTGGGGGCCCTCGAGTTCGTGGGCGAGTATTACCGGCTTGGAATGGAGAACGCCCTTCCAGGACCGAAGTGGGGGAAGTGGGCCCGCGATCGCCTCGACTCCAAGGCCCGCAGGGCGGCCGAGAAGGCGATCGCGAAATTCAGCCCTGTCCAGACCAAGTACTATAGGAGGGGCCTTAAGGATCTTTGGCGGCTCCTGGGCCATGAGAACCCCCAGGTCTCCCAAGCCGCCCTTTACGCGGTCGCCGTCAACCCCGTCTTCCTTGTGGGGATTGAGGAGAGGATGCTCCGGGAGCTGAGGGGGGGCCGGTCCAAACACCGGCCTGCGATCGTGAGGCTCCTGGGCATGATGGACCCAGGCTTCTCGCCCAGGCTGGACGGCCTTTTGAGAGATTTTGAGCCCACCGAGGTCGAGCAGTCCTTCCTCTCCCTGCGACGCAAGCCGACCCGGGTCGTGGAGGAAAGCAGGTTTTGAGCTCCGAGGGCTGCTTGTAGGCCCTTTGGCCCGGGTTTAGCAGGCCCATCAGGCCCCTTCCTGTGGGACAATGGGCCCCTGCTTTTTTCGGCTTCGCAGGCTAAATACAGGGTATGCTTGACGCGTCAAGGAAGGTCCTGGCCCTGTTTCTGAGCCTTGAGCTGGCCTGCCTTTCCTTCCCATTCCCATCGCTTGCCCGAGGCCAGGCCAAGCTCAGAGCGCGCAGCATCTTGGGGCCATCCCAGAGCCTCCG
>CAYLZQ010000337.1:0-1258 GCA_964388045.1 uncultured Elusimicrobia bacterium
GGACACTAAGGCTGCAATGGACAACGCTGCCTTTTTCGACAAGCTTAACGAGACCACCTCGACAGGGGAACCAAAAGACCCTAGCCCAACTACGAGCGACATCATCGACGCCGGAAGCGATGGCGCCCAGGCCCCTCCAGCCACTGACGGCGCTCCGATGACCCCGGACGCAGACGGGTGCGAATGAAGATCACCGCAAGCCTGCTTGCCTTGGCCCTGGGCCTTCAGCCGGCCCTGGCTCATGCAGGGACAGTGCTCCCAAAGCCCATCTCAGCCACGGTCAACTCAGAGGTCTACAGGCAGATCGTGAAAGGGGACGGGGGCCGCTCTTTCTTGAAAACCGGGGATTTCCAGAAGACGAACCTGGACGTCTTCTTGAACCACGCTGTTGAGAAGGGCCCTGCCCTCACGGGGCAGCTCAACCTCCAGGCAAGCGAGGATCCCCTGATCAGGGGCAACGGGGGCCGCTACAAGGCCGTGGGCGGCTTCTTCTCAGTGGAAAAGGCCCAAAATTACCAGCTCCAGGCAGGCTATCTCATCCCAAAGGCCTCGCGGGCGACCCTGACCGCCACGGTCCTGGGCGCAGGAGGCTACCTCCAGTTCAACGCCAAGGACAGGATCACCCGCATCACGGTGATCGGAGGCCAGACCCGCCCTCCGGTCGAGGGAAGCCAGTTCCAGAGGGCTGTGGCAGGCACGACCATCACCGAGATGCTCCGAGGGGGCTACGGCCGCCTGAAGCTCTCCGCGAACTTCTACCGGATCGAGGACGTGGAGAGCAGCATCAAGCACAGGCAGGGGCTTGGTCGCTTATCCCTCTTCGCCTATTCCGTCACCGAGGAGTACGCCGCGCCCGGCGGCCTTTCCCTGGCCTCTGAGCTCGCCTGGACCCAAAACGAGCGCGGGTCCACGACTATACTCAACGGCAACTCGCTCCGCATCAGCCCTGGCTTTAAAAGCGACATGGTCCAGGCGACAGCCAACTTCGAGAGGAACACCCCGCGCTTCAACAACCCCCTGGCCGGCGCTGCTTCTGACGTCAAGAAAATAGACGGCAGCCTCACTGTGGGGAAGACAAACCAGCTCAGCTTCAACAGCCTCTACACCCAGAACAACGTGCAGGGCCAGCTCGCGGCCACGACCAAGACCCAGAGCTCCGGGGCCTCGGCGAGGGTGGTGCCCTTCGAGGAGTCGGACTATTGGAAGGGCCTCTCCCTCACCGGCGACTACAACGTCAGCCGGAGCAAGGCCGCGGGGG
>CAYLZQ010000337.1:1268-3143 GCA_964388045.1 uncultured Elusimicrobia bacterium
GGCGATCAACACCTCCCTGCGCGGTGAATACGCGCCCCTGCGCGACCTCCTGGACCCCTCCAAGGACAGGAACATCTACCGGGCCACCTGGCAGATGGCGGTCAAGCTGACCAACAGGCGCAAGTGGAACCTGGACCCTGAGTGGATGCTCTCGATCGAGCGGAGCAGGAGCCTGGCCACCAGGCTCACGGACCAGGGGGCCACGGCCTCAGGCTCGATCACGACCACCTACTCGGACTGGTTCACCCTGGGCCTGCGGCACGACTTCGAGCAGAGGCTCTTCAAGCCCGGCGGAAGGAAGATCAGGAACAACACCTCCCAGGGGAGCGTGCGCTTCCTCATCAAGACCAAGGTGCCGATCCAGCTCGGGCTATCAGCCGCGCGCAAGCACTTCTACGACACCGGCTTGAACGCCTTCAGCGAGGAGGAGATCCGAGGAACTTTAAACCTCAGATTCTGAGGGACCCCTATGATCAAAAGAAACTCCCTTCTGATGCGCTTGGGCCTGGCCGCGGCCTTGCTGCCTCTTATGGCCCCGCCGGGCTTCGCGTTCTGGGGATGGTTCTTCCGCAGGGAAGGGGAGAGCATCGAGGCATGGAAGGCTAGATGCGGCTGCAGCGCCTGGCTGCTCCTCAACAACGCGGAAGTCATCTCCGTCTTGACACTGCCTGATGGGACGACGGCAGCCCGCGTCCGAATCACAGGGGACGACGGGAGCGTCCGGGAGGAGGAGACCATGGTCTTCGATCAGGACGGCAAGCCCCAAGTGGCCGAGGGTCCCTCTCCAGCCCCCCCAACCCCCGAGACCGGGGCTGCCGACGGGGCTGCGGAGCGGATCGCGAGGGTGCGTGAGGCCATCAATAACGGCGCATTGCGCGATCCGAACTCCTTTGCCAGTAATTTCAGGGCCTCTAACGGCTTTACCCGAGAAGACGTAAGGAGAAACAGCGAAGCCTTGCAAGGACGAGCCAGGACAGCCGACAAGGTTACGAACATCATAGAACGCTCCCACGATCCAGAGACCAATCAGTCGGACTACAATCTTTCCCTTATAACCTCCAGCCTCTTTAACAACGGCACTGTGCTCGAAGCTAGATTCAACCTTGACGCCAAACTATGCCCTCCTCCGTTAGGAGCGCCCTTACGTATAGCGCAGCTTAATGGTCCCTACCCCACTCCAGTAGTCAACGGGAATCAGGTTCAGGTGCAGGGCGATTCCGTGAAGGTCAATGGCCGGAACGCTGGAACTGCGGCCACAGTCAACCTGGAGGGGGAACTTCCTCCTCAGCAGCAGCAGTGGAACTTATCCTTCACTCTTGTATTTTACTTCTGCTCCCCGATGGCTGCTTTCGGCACTGTCACAAACAACGGCTCTGGTGCTTTTAGTGGCGCGCTCACAGTGACCGTCCCTTCAATAATTAACGGAGTGGGGCCCTACCTCTTGGCGGCCACAATAGGCCCCTTGAATGTTCCCCCGGGCGCAACAGTTCCCTATACGACAAGCCCGTTTTCCTCGCCCGCCCCTCCGCCCCCCCTTCCCGCCCCGCCCTGGTTTCCCGCCAACGCAGCAGCAACGATCACCGGTCCCGCTGGTGGAACCTACGGGCAGATCACTCCCGGGGGCTGTGGGCCTTGCGTCGGCTGGTAGCCCGCTTCGCAGGGACCATCTCATGACATCCTGCGGGCACCCTCACCTCCTCACTGCATAACCTGCCGGTCAGGGTCCGCGTCGCCTCGCTCGACGATCTGATCGCCATGAAGCGCGGGGTTGCGCAATCGCCGGTTGCATGCCGGACAACGACCTGCTAAACTTAAGGGAAAGCTAGGACATGAGCGCAACAGCAGAGCAGGCTCTGCCGGGAGGCGACCTGATCG
>CAYLZQ010000338.1:0-3127 GCA_964388045.1 uncultured Elusimicrobia bacterium
ATGGAAAGCCTGACCCTGACGGAAAAGCCCGCGATCCCGCGCCGGGACGTGCTCAAGCTCTACGGCCTTCCCGAGACCGTGGCCTATTGCCGACGCTGCGTGATCTCCAACCAGCGCCCGCGGATCAGCTTCAACGCGGAGCGGGTCTGCAACGCCTGCGAGTACGCCGAGAGCAAGAGGAGCTCCATAGACTGGGCCGCGCGCGAACAAGAGCTCCTGGAGCTCCTCGACCAATACCGCTCTAAGGACGGCTCCTGGGACGTGGTGGTCCCCTCGAGCGGGGGCAAGGACAGCGCCTTTGTCGCCCACCAACTCAAGTACAAGTACGGCATGCACCCGCTCACCGTCACCTGGTCCCCGCACCTCTACACCGAGATCGGCTGGAGGAACCTCCAGAACTTCATCCATGTGGGAGGCCTCGACAACATCCTGGGCACCCCGAACGGGAAGATCCACCGGACCCTCACGCGCCTGGCCTTCGAGCACCTGGGCGACCCCTTCCAGCCTTTCATTTACGGGCAGAAGGCCTTCCCAATGCAGATCGCCCTCCGCTTCAAGATCCCCCTCATCATGTACGGAGAGGACGGGGAGGTCGAATACGGGGGCGATCGCGGCGCCGAGGGGCGTTCCGGGCATGACGTGACCAGGGACCTCATGCACCACTACTTCTCCGGGATGGGGCCCCTCGAGTGGACCAAGCACGGGGTCAGCGCCCAAGACCTCCGCTGCTACCTGCCCCCCTCCCCCGAGGAGTGCGAGGGCCTCGGGATGACCGTCAAGTTCCTCGGCTACTACAAGAAGTGGGTGCCCCAGGAGAACTACTACTACTCGGTCGAGAACACGGGATTCTCCGCCAACCCCGAAGGCCGCTCCGAGGGGACCTATTCCAAGTACGCGAGCCTCGACGACAAGATAGACGGCTTCCACTACCACCTCGCTTTCGTCAAGTTCGGCATCGGGCGCGCGACCTCCGACGCGGCGCACGAGATCCGCGACGGGCACATCACCCGCGAGGAAGGGGTCGCCCTGGTGCGCCGCTACGACGGGGAGTTCCCGAAGAAGCACTTTCAGGCCTTCCTCGACTACAGCGGGCTCTCCGAGCAGCGCTTCTGGGAGCTGGTGGACTCCTGGCGCTCCCCGCACCTCTGGAGCAAGGAGAACGGGGAGTGGAAGCTGCGCTTCCAGGTCTCATAGAACCGGCGGCCCCTGCCCGCCGCATCATCTGGGTCGAGAGGCTCGCCCTCCTCGACCTCCTCCTGCTGCTCGCCGAGTCGGCCCTGCGGGGCTCCGAGATCCGCTACGACGAGCACAAGGCCACCGGGGCCGCCCGCGCGGTCCTCTCCTTCCTGGGGGGCCTTGGTCTGGCCGGCCGGCTCCTCCCCGCGCGGCTGACCCTCGCCGTTCGAGAAGCATCCGGGAAAGCACTCAACTACCGGATGGAGGCGGAGCTCCACGGCTACGTCCGGAGCCTGCGCGGGAGATACTTCCCGGACAGGCCTCAATGGTTCTCGGACATGGCCGAGTGCTGGCTCAGCTCCCACCTCTTCTTCCGGGTCACCTTTCTAGTCATGGTCGAGCACGCGGCGCGCGAGCTGCCGGGCGCCAAGCACGAACTTTACCTGACGCGGCACCCGGCCAACGAGCAAATCCTGCGCGAGGACCGCCGCCCAGGCCTCCGGCTCCGCCAGTCCCTCTCACTTTTAGGTCACGCAGCCCTCCTCTTCGGCCCCCTGTGGCTCCTCCTGCGCTGCGCCTTCGCAGCCTTCTTCGGCTCCCGAGCCCCGCGCCCCCGCCGGCAGGCGCGGCCCTCGATCTGGATCGAATATTACCCCCTGGACCTTGACTCCTGGATCTCGCGGGCCTTCTGGAGGGATGAGGTGCGCCGCGAGGGCTTTGACCTCGTCTTCTACCTCGACCGCTCCGACACCCCCTGGACTGAGGAGACGGCCCGCCTCATCAGGTCGCGGGGCTTCGTGGCCGCGGACTGCCACCAGGCCCCCCTCCTCTCGCGCCTCTCTCCGGGAGAGCTTCGGGCCCTCTGCAAAAGGCTCCTCTCGCCCGGAGACGCGAGGCCTCTCTGGATACGCCTCTTCGAGCTTGAGTTCGAGGTCCTCGTCCGGATGTGGGCCTCGATCTTCCTCCGCTTCAAGGTCCGGCTTCTGGTCCAACACCAGGAGTTCTCCTGGAAGCAGATGGCGCAGGCCCGGGCCCTTGAGGAGGCGGGCGGGACCATGATGGGCTTCCACTGGTCCTACTTCCCCTACCTGGAGGAGCCGGGGCACCTGAGCCCGCAGCAGGTCTTCTTCGTCTGGGGCGAGGCCGGGCGGGAGTGGCTTGAGGGCAAGGGGCACGACTGCCGCCACATCCTCCCATGCGGGGTTTGGATTCCGCCGAACCGCGAGCCGGAGGAGCTGCGCAAAGGGCTGGCCCCAGGCCTGCGCTTCACCCTCGCCATCTTCGACTCCTCCTACGCCTACAACATCTACCTCTCGGAAAAGGACCTCTCCGACTTCCTGGACTCGGTCCTCGCCTTGGCGGAAAAACATCGCGACTGGGCGGTCATCCTCAAGCCCAAGGTCCAGGCCGAATATCGGCACCTGCCCGCGGGAAGGTCCATCCACGGGCGCATGGAGCGTCTCTCGCAGCAGGGTCGGCTGGCCGTGGTCGGCCGCGAGGTCTCTCCCGCCAGCGCGGCCGCAGCCGCGGACCTCTCCGCCTGCTTTGGCTTCAACAGCGCCGGGGTCATCGCCGGGGCGCTCGGTCGGCGGGCGGTTCACTGGGACTGCTCGGGCTGGCTGGAGCACCCTTTCTACGCCAAGGCGGGCCAGCAGATCGTCTTCGGCTCGCTTGAGGAGCTCGGCGAAGCCGTCATTCGGGCCGCGGGGGGCGACCCCGCAATCGGGGATTTCTCCCAGTGGCGACGCTGGATGAATCATTTCGACGACGATGCGGCGGCCGAGCGGGTGGGGGCCTTCATTCAAGACTACATGGACGCGGTCCTGGCCGCTACTCCAGCCGCCCAGGCCCTGGAGGAGGCGGCCCGCAGCTACCGGAAGCGCTGGGAGCTGGCGGCCGATCCCAGGGCCGAATTGACAGGTCCTGGCTCACCTGCTATAATGTTCAAACC
>CAYLZQ010000339.1:0-3126 GCA_964388045.1 uncultured Elusimicrobia bacterium
GCATCAGGGCGAAGGAGGTGCAGTCCGTGAAGGAATAAGCCTTGTCGCGGCGGCTTGCAAAAAAGGCCCAGGCCTCCTCCTCATCCTCAGGGAGGAGGCGGAGCATCTCGACCACCCCGGGATCTCTCAGGCCGTCTCCCAGGCGCACCGCGGCCGCATGCCCCAGGCGCGTTCGGGCCAGGGTGACGGCCTCATCAAAGACGAAAAGGCTCGTGCCGAGCCGACCCTCCCATTCCTCCAGGGCCTTGCGAACCGCCGCATGGTCCGGATCGTCCAGCCGCGCGTAGGCGTACCAGGCGGAGGTGTCTACGAAAGCGCGCCTCACCGGGAGCCGCAGAGAAGCCTGTCGTGCTCCCGGCCGCAGGGGCCGCCGGGATCCCTTCCGATGCCGCAGAGGGCCTTAAGCCTCATCCTCCCCTCCTGATCGGCAGTCCCCAACAGCCTGTCCACGGCCAGGCGCACCAGCTCGCCAAGACCCTTGCCCTCGCGCCTGGCCAAGGACTTCAGGGCCGCGTACTGCCGCTCCTTGAGGAGCACCTGCGTCCGGTGCATGCCACTATAATACATCATTACATCATTATTTTCAAGCGCCATGGGCCTCCGGGTCCGGGACTCATCTTAAGATACGACCAGGCGGGAAAAAAAGTTCCTTATGGCTTCAGCGAACCCACGGTCCCTCGTCTGGAACAGTTATCCAGCAACTGTCGTCAACGACAGTTGGAAGAATTGGAACAAATCAGGATGCGCCCTACCGCTTGGCCGCGCCGGCCTTGGGCTGGTCCTTGGGGCTGGGGGTGGAGCCGTCCTTGCCGTCAGGATTGACAGGCCCCCCGCCCTTGTGGAAGGGCTTCATGGGGGGCTTGAGCCCCTGGAGGATCATCAGGCGCATGCTCCACCAGGCCGAGAGGAGGATGAGGGGGTTCTGGAGCATGGGCCAGACCGCGCTGGCCGGGCTCATGGCCCAGAGCGAGAGCATCCCGAGCCCCGAGGCCACCCCGAAGCCGATGCTCCACGGCGCGAGCTTGAGGAAGGCCTTCTCATGGGGCTCGAGGGCCGGAGGAACGGTCATGATCCCGGAGCTGTTGAGCTCTCCCAGCTCCACCTCCCTCTGCACCTGCCTGATCACCAGCTCGTAGAAGCGCTCGCTGATGATGAGCCTGGCCAGGGCCTCGGGGTCGGCCTTGGCCTGCTCGAGCTCGGTCTTGAAGGCCTCCCGCAGGCGGCGGGCCAGGACCAGCTCCCTGGCCGCGGTCAGGGCCTCGTGGCTCCGCATGTGCCCCGGGTTCTCCAGGGCCCTCTGGAGGATCTCGTCCTGGCTCATGCGGCTGATCTCCTCCTGGGTGAACTCCTTGCTCTTGAGCCACTCCCTCGTGGCCTGGGTCACCAGCTCCTGGAAGAATTTCCGCGTGAGCTCCTCGGAGCTCATCTTCTCGAGCTCGGCCTTGGTGGACTGCCCCTTCTCGAGGTACTGTCTGCGGATGCCTCCGGCCACCTTCTCGATGAGCTCCGCGTCCTTCCGGCCCTGGGCCAGGCCGAGCAGGCCCTGGCTCACCCTGCGGTAGACCCTGTCCTTGGCCAGGCTCTGGAGGTCTGTCACGTAGAAGAAGTCCCTGGCCGCCCCCTCCCTGAGGCGCAGGGGGTCTATGCGGCCCTGGGACTGGGTGAAGTTGACCAAAGACATCCTCTGGGGGTCCAGGCCGTAGAGGTTGACCCGGTCGTAGAGCTTGAGCTTCATGTCCAGGCCTCGGCTGGTCCCAACGGTCAGGAGCACGTACTCCGCGCTCCCGTCCCCCAGGGCCTTGAGGTTCTGCTCCTGGCTCACCCTCTCCCCCATGTAGGCCTGCTCCGCCTTGTAGGTGTCCCCCACCCGGTAGCGCACTATCTTCTCCGGGGCGACCCCCTTCTCCGCCAGGGCCTTCTCCACCTCGGCCATCTCCCCCATGGTGTTCACCACGATCACCGAGAGGCGCTTGCTCCCCTGCTTTGAGCTCGCGTTCTCGTAGGCCATCCGGGCGAGCCTGACCAGGGCCTCGGGGCGGCCCTTGGCCAAAGTGAAGCTCCCGTCCGCTGTCTTTGTCCCGTGGCCCATGACGATCACGTTGTTCTTCTCAAGGGAGGGGCGCAGCATCTCGGGGAGCGTCCCTGAGAGGGCCACCATGTAGCGGGCGTTGGAGAGGACGTCGGAGGCGTCCGTGATCTCCAGGGTATCGTAAGGGTTGTTGACCTTGCGTTTGCCCTTGAGCTCGAAGTAGGTCCTCCGGCCCCCCGTGTCCAGGTTGTCGAATACCGCGGAGCGGCCGTGGATCTGGAGCATCTTGTCCGGGTCCTTGGGGTGGTCCATGACCACCTCGCTCGGGTCCTCGATTCCCGCGGCCTTGTAGAAGTCTATGAGGTTGGCCCGCGCGTAGCCCTCGATGCCGAAGCCGAAGCGCTCCATTCCCTCCACCACCTCCATGAACTTCCTGGCCTCCTTCTTGATCGAGGGATCCTTGCTCCTCAAGGCCTCCCGGACAGCGGCCTTGAGGTCGGCCACCACCCTCTCGGCCAGGGCGTCGAAGCCCTTGGCGAAGTCCCCTCCCTTCTCGAGAGCCGAGCTCACCTCCTCCTGGCCGAGCCTGGTCCGGGAGTAGAACTTGTCCAGGGCCTGGCGGGAGGCCTCCAGGGCCTTCCAGATCGGGTTCTCCTGGGAGATGGAGCCGTTGTCCTTGCCCAGGGAGGTGGGGGGATCCAGGAAGAGCTGATCGAACTCGTCGAAGATCTGGAACCTCCTCATGAGGGGAGAGAGCTCCCCCTGCTCCTTGGAAGTCAGATGCTCGCTGTTCAACTCGCTGTAGGTCATGATCCTGAAATCAGCGGCCTGGCCCTTGAAGAAAGCGCGGTAGACGGTCTGGGCCTGGGCCCTGAGGAGCTCGCCGTAGGTCACGAAGTCCGCCCCTTCCAGCTTGGCCTCCTTGACCAAGGCCCGGATCAGGGGCATGAGCATGACCATGGCGACCAGGGACTTGCCGGCCCCGGTGTGGGCCATGAGGAAGGCCTTCAGGGTGTCCCTCACGTTCCCCCCGTTCTCCTGGAGGATCCTCAGGAAATCCATGTAGATCTCCTTCTGGACCGGGCGGTACTCCGCGA
>CAYLZQ010000340.1:0-3125 GCA_964388045.1 uncultured Elusimicrobia bacterium
GCGGCCTGGCGGGACCACTTCTTGAGGACGTTCCCGGTGTCGCTCCTGTCCCGGTAGTTGTGGTAGAGTTGGTCCGTCGCGGTCTCCAGCTCGTGGGCAAGCCTCCTGACCGAGGCCCCGTCCCAGGGAGCGGGATCCCCGCGGTCCAGGTCGTCCTCGTGGTTGAGGGCCTCCACAGGGGCTCCGAAGGGGATCGGAGCCTGGGGGGAGCCGCTTTCCCGGATCAGGTCGAACAAAGGCTTGGAAGCCCCGGCGCCCCCGCGCTCGAACTCGACCTTGAGGGGTCCTGCGGCGAGCGTCCCGGAGCACAGCAAAAAGCACGCAGGCGCGAGGAGCGCGAGCGTGCTGCGGTGCCTATGGCGATGATGAGTGTTCATGGTGTCCCTCCTGGTGACTTTTCCCGATTCTACATTATTAAGGAAGCCTCCTTCCCGGCGACCGAAAGAGGATAAGGGGCTGGAGGAGGTTTTGTCATGGGTCTAAAGGCCTAACCAGGCATGGGCCTAAAGGCCCATTCTTGGAACGGCCGCCTTTGTTTACCTGGTCATCTCATTTATATACTCTGCTCATGTCGGGTCAGCTCCTCGTAGCCTTCCTTCTGGCCTGCGCGGCCTCGGCCGCGGTCAAGAATCCGGAGACTCTGACCTTCGCGGAGGTCGGCGAGGCGACGAGCCTGGACCCCGCCTTCCCCTACGACAACGCCAGCCAGGGCCTCATCTTCAACGTCTACGAGACCCTGATCGTTTTCGACGGGCCCAGGCTGGACTCCTTCGTGCCGGTCCTGGCGACCAAGGTCCCTTCCGTCCAGAACGGCCTCGTCTCCCCGGACGGCAGGGTCTACCGCTTCCCGATCCGCAAGGGGGTGAGGTTCCACGACGGGACTCCCCTCACCCCCGAGGACGTGCGCTACTCGCTCCTGCGTTTCATGCTCACGGACCGGGCCGGCGGGCCCTCGGCCCTGCTCCTGGAGCCCATCCTGGGGATCGCCTCGACGCGAGACGCCTCGGGCAGGATCACGCTCGATTTCAGGCGGGCGGAGGAGGCGGTTAGGGTGGAGGGGGAGCAGGTGGTGATCCGGCTGCCCAGGCCCTTCGGGCCTTTCCTCTCCATCATGGCGCGGTGGTCCTACGCCTGCTCCAAGCCCTGGGCCGCCGGCCACGGGGAGTGGGACGGCTCCCCCGAGACCTGGGCCAGGTTCAACAATCCGGAGGGGGGAAGTTCCTATTTCCACGAGCACATGAACGGGACCGGGCCCTTCAGGCTCGCGCGCTGGGACCGCACGGCCAAATACGTGCTTCTGGAGCGTCACGAGGCTTACTGGAGGAGGCCCCCGGCCCTCAAGCGCATCCTCGTCAAGACGGTCCCGGAGTTCTCCACCCGCAAGCTGATGCTCGAGGCCGGGGACGCGGACTTGATCGAGACCCCCCGCCCGTTCGTCTCCCAGCTCGCGGGCCTCAAGGGGGTGCGCCTGGAAGACGGCCTGCCCAGGCTCCTCACGGATCCTGTCCTCTTCTTCACCTTCAGGATCAATCCCCAGGGCAACCCGGATATAGGCTCAGGGACCCTGGACGGGGAGGGCATCCCCCCGGATTTCTTCGCCGACCTGGAAGTGCGCAAGGGCTTCGCCTACGCCTTCGACTCCGAGGCCCTGCTCCGGGACGTCTTCAAGGGCACGGCCCGGAGGGCCATCGGCCCCATCCCCCCGGGCCTTCCGGGCTTTGACCCGGCCCAGCCCCGCTTCACCCATGACCTCAAGAAGGCCGAGGAGCACCTGCGCAGGGCCTGGGGGGGCAGGGTCTGGGAAAAGGGCTTCAGGTTCACGGCCACCTACAACGTGGGCTCCGAGAACCGCGAGGCCGCCTGCCAGATCTTGAAGAGAAACCTGGAGTCCTTGAACCCCAGGTTCAGGATGGACCTGCGGGGCCTGGAGTGGGCGGCCTACCTGGACCGAGCCCAGAGGCGCATGATGCCGCTCTTTTCCCGGGGCTGGAGCGCGGACTACCCGGATGCCCACAATTTCGTCTACGCCTTCTACCATTCCGCCGGGCGCTACCCCTCGGCCCAGGGCTACGCGAATCCCGAGATGGACCGCTCAATCGAGGCTGCTGTCCGCGAGCCAAGTCCCCGCAGGCGCGCGGAGCTTTACAGCAAAATCCTGCGCCTGGGCTTTGAGGAGGTCCCTTCGATAGTCACGGTCCACCCGCGCGGGGTCTACGCCATGCGCGAGTGGGTCAAGGGCTTCGCAGACAACCCGGTCTATCTAGGAATCTACTTCTATCCCCTGAGGAAAGAATGAGAAATAAAAAAAAGCATGCGGCCCACATCCTCTCAGGGCTGCGCAGGCTCTACCCAAAGGCCCACTGCGAGCTCGACTTCAAGAATCCCTTGGAGCTCATCGTGGCCACGATCCTCTCCGCCCAGTGCACGGACAAACGGGTCAATAGGGTCACGAAGATCCTTTTCAAGAAATACAGGACCGCGAGGGAATATGCCGAGGCAAACCCAGCGGAGCTCGAATCCCTCATCCACTCCACGGGTTTTTTTCGTGCCAAGGCTAGGTCCATCAGGGAGATGGGCAAGACCCTGGTCTCCGAGTTTGGGGGGATGGTCCCGCAGGCCATGGAGAATCTGCTTAAGCTCCAGGGGGTCGCCAGGAAGACCGCCAACGTGGTCCTGGGCACGGCCTTCGGCAAGGCCGAGGGGATCGTGGTGGACACCCACGTCAGGCGCCTGGTCTTCCGGATGGAGCTCTCCGAAGAGGAGAACCCTGAGAAGATCGAGAAGGACTTGATGGAGATCGTGCCTCGCAGGGACTGGATCTTCTTCGGCCACGCCATGATCTGGCACGGCCGCAGGGTCTGCAAGGCCCTGGCCCCGGACTGCCCCGGCTGTCTCTTGAACAAGATCTGCCCCAAGCGCGGGATCTAGAGCCTCTCCAGGAAGTTCCTGATCGCCTGCTCATAGGCCTTCCCGGTGGCCAGGAAACCCTCGTTGTGGTCTCCACTCATCTCGAAGAAGGCCTTGGGCTCGGGAGCGGCCTCGAAGAGCTTTCTCCCCATGGCGTAGGGGATGATATCGTCCTGGGGGCTGTGCATGACGAGGACCTGGCAGCGGGCCTTCGGGAT
>CAYLZQ010000341.1:0-3121 GCA_964388045.1 uncultured Elusimicrobia bacterium
CGCTGCGTCCTGGGCGGCGCGAAACTCCAAGCCGAGTACCTGACCGGAAAGACCGAGAGGCCGGCCGGCGGCCCAGCCAGGCAGAGGGGCTACTACGTCTCGGCCAACTGGATCTGGAAGAATCTCAGGCCCGGTCTTCGATGGGAATCGTGGGATCCCGACCGCGACGCGGCTGCGAGCCGGCAGGACGCCCTGAGCTCCGGATTGGACCTGCTCCTGACCCAGGACCGGAAGAACAAGATATCCCTCAACTTCACCAAGAGGCTCGAGGAAGGCCCCTCCCAGGGCAACGACGAATGGGCCCTGCAGGCGCAGATCTCCTTTTGAAGGCGGGCTTGTCGCCAAGGAGGCGCGCTTCAAGAAGCTCTGGCAGACCCGCCTGGCCGCTCAGATGGCGAGCCTGCCGGAGTTCGAGGAAGTCTACCGCGCCGTCCGCCGAACATTGCGCCAAGCCGCTATAAGGATTTCCTCAGCCGCGTCTGTGCCGGGCCTTCCTAGGCCTGGCCAAGCCGGGCTTTCTTGAGCCGCCTCCGCCTTGACTCGGCGGCCTCCCTCAGGGCAAGCCGCGCTCCCGGCAAAAGCGGACGAAAGGCAGCAGGCGGACGCCGCTTCGCTCGTTTCCGTAGTCCCGTCCGCCCCGGTGGACCTGGTAAAAGAGCGGGATGGGGGTGCGCTGACGGAAGTAATCCGCTGCCGCCGAGGATCTGGCCTCGCCGGTCTTGCACTCAACGGCGAACTCCGGCCTGCCGTCCTGCAGGATCACGAAATCGACCTCCCGCTTGTCCGTGTCGCGCAGAAAGCGCAATTCCATGGAGAACCCCTCCGTATCCTCCCTCCAGTGGCAGTACTTGAGCAGTTGGCAGGCAACCAGGTTCTCGAAACGCGCGCCGTCCAAGGGAGTCTGAGACCAGTCCCAGAAGTAGAGCTTCTTCTCCTTCCGGACAGCGCGAATCCTGCTGCTTCCGTAGGGAGCGATCCGAAAGCAGACGTAGAGCCGCTCCAAGATCGACAGCCAACTCTCCACGGTCTCATGGGCTACCTGCAGGAGAAGGCTCAATTTTTTGACGGACAGCGGAGAACCCACGCAGGCAGGCAAGTGGTGCAGCAGCAGTTCGATAAGGGAGATTTCCCGGACGTGTTCCAGGTCGCGCAGGTCCTCGTGCACCACCCTTTCGCGGTGCTCCCTCTGCCAGCGGCGCAAGTCCCGCTCGGTGCCGCGGAGAAACGGCTCCGGGAAGCCGCCGAACCGCAGGAGATGATCCAGGGCCGAGGGGCGCCCCTCGACGTCCACTTCCCCGAGGGACAGCGGGTGCAGGCGATAATAGTGATAGCGCCCCTGGAGGGAATCCCCGCCCTTCCGGTAATAATCCAGCCGCGCCGAGCCCGTCACCAGGAAGCGAACCCGGGACTTGTGCTTGTCGTAGAAGCCCTTGACGAGGCTCCGCCAGCGTGCGAATTTATGGATCTCGTCAAGCAGGACGAGGCCCTGGCCTCCGGGCAGTTCCCCGCGCAGCAGCCTTTCCCGGTCTCCGGCGTCGTCCCAGGTCAGATAGGCGGGGTGCTGCTCGTCCGCCCGCCCCCCTTCCAGCAGGCTCAGGCCGAAGGTGGTCTTTCCGACCTGGCGGGGCCCTCCCACGAAGACCATCTTCCGGGCCAGGTCGGAGCAAACGGCATCCCGCAGATAACGCCCGAGGAGCCCTTCCCCCATATGAGCAAAATAGAGTCTATACTATTATACTCATTTGCAAAGTCGGATCAAGTCTAATTTGCAAATATGCGCCGCCCTCTTGAAGGGGCTAGGCCGCGGGAGAGGGCCCGAGGCTCCCAAGCAGCTCCCTGACCTTCTCCTCGATCAGGTCCCTGACCCCGCGGAACTCCTCGACGGGGCGGCCCTTGGGGTCCGGGATCTCCCAGTCGAGCCTGCGCTTGGCGGGAAGTTGCGGGCACTGGTCCCCGCAGCCCATGCTGACCACGCAGTCCCAGGCCTCGGAGGATTCCGGCAGGCCCTTGGAGCTCTGGCCCGAGAGGTCTATCCCTTTTTCCCTCATCGCCTGGACTGCCATGGGGTCTATGCTCCCCGAGGGCTTGGAGCCGGCGCTCGAGGCCTCGATGAGACCTCCCCCGAGCTTCCGGGCAAAGCCCTCGGCCATCTGGCTCCTGCAAGAGTTCTCCACGCAGACGAAGAGGACCCTGGCCAAGAACCCGGCCTCCTGCGCGATGAGGTCGGGGATGCCGTCCTTGACCGGGTAATGCCTTCGGCACTGAAGGCAGACCAGGACCGTCTCCCTGTAGTCCAGGGCGGCCTTGCAGACCGGGCAGGCCAGGATCTCGAGGAGCCGCGGGTCCAGCACTAAGCCACCGTCATGTGGGAAACCCTGAAGGTCGGGGCCCCCATGCCCCCGTAGAAGGTGAGGTCGTCCGCCACGGCGTCTATGCGCATGAGAAGCTCGAGGAGGTTCCCGGAGATCATGGCCGCCTTGACAGGCTCCTCCAGGCGGCCGTCCTTGACCAGAAGGCCCGAGACCCCGACCGAGAACTCCCCGGAGACGGGGTCCGCCATGTGCATGCCCATGACCTCGAGGACCAGGATCCCGTCCTTGGTGCTTGAGATCAGCTCCGAGCGCGAGAGGCCCCCGGGGGCGAGGTAGAAGTTCGAGCAGCCAGGGCCGGGGAGGCCCTTGTAGGACCCCCGGCCTGCCGAGGCGTTGGAGGCCCTGGCGTCCCTCCTGGCCGTGTAGGTGTCGTAGAAGTATTCCCGGACCACCCCCTTCTCGATCATGGTCTTGCTCGCGGTCGGGCAGCCCTCGTCGTCGTAGAGGGAGCTGGCCATGCCCCCGGGCCTGCGGGGATCGTCCATGAAGGTGACGAGCTCGGAGCCGATCTTTCGCCCGAGCTTGCCGGCGAGGAGGGACTTGCCGCGCTGGACCTGGTCCGCGCAGAGAAGCTGAGAGACCAGCTCCAGCAGCTCCCCGGCCACCCAGGGGTCGAAGAGGACCGAGCGCCTGCCGGTCGGAGGCTTCTTTGCGCCCAGGAGGGCCACGCTCCTCCGGGCCGCCTCCAGGGCGAGCGTCTTGAAGTCGAGCTCGGACTTCTTGCGGGGCGACTGGAAGGCGGACCCGGT
>CAYLZQ010000342.1:0-3120 GCA_964388045.1 uncultured Elusimicrobia bacterium
AGGTAGAGGTACTGCGGGCAGGTCTCGGCGAAGGCCGGGACGCCGCGCTCCCGGGCGCGGCGGACCTCGTCCATGGCGTCTCCCGCGGAGAGATGGACGATGTAGATGGGGACCCCCGCCATCTCGGCCAAGGCGATGGCGCGGCGCGTCGCCTCGGCCTCGGCCGACATGGGCCTGGTCAGGGCATGGTACTTAGGCTCGATTTTCCCCTCGGCGACGGCTTTCTTCACCAGGACGTCGATGACGCCGCCGTTTTCCGCGTGCATGCAGATCATGCCGCCGTTCTCCTTGGTGCGCATGAGGGCCCTGAAGATCGTGGCGTCGTCCGACATGAAGATGCCGGGATAGGCCATGAAGAGCTTGAAGGAGGTGACTCCCTCCCTCACCATCCGGTCCATCTCCTGGACCCGCTTCTCTGGAAGGTCCACGATGATCATGTGGAAGGCGTAATCCACGGCTGATTTTCCCTCGGCCTTGGAATGCCATGCCTCCAGGGCCGAGGCCAGGGCCTCGCCCCTTTTCTGGATGGCGAAGTCTATGACCGAGGTGGTCCCGCCGAAGATCGCGCCCGCGGAGCCTGAGGCGAAGTCGTCCGCGGTGGTCGCTCCCATGAAGGGCATGTCGAAGTGGGTGTGGACGTCTATGCCGCCCGGGACCACGATCATCCCCTTGGCGTCCACGACCTTAGCGCCGTCGGGATCGACCTCCCCCACGGTCGCTATCTTTCCCTTGGACACCGCGATGTCCGCGACGAAGGTGTCCGAGGCCGTAACGACTGTCCCGCCCTTGACGATCAGGTCGTATCCCATGGCTTTCTCCCTATGATCCCTGCATGGCCGGGGCCGGCCCCCGGGGCCTGCGCATGAGAGCCCAATAGCTCAGGAAGGCCACGGCGAAGCTGACGAACCAGGCGTAGTGGTAAAGGGTCGTCCAGAACCCGGGGACGGAGGCCAGCCCTATGGTCCCAAGGAAGCCCGGCACGCAGGGAAGGATGCCAAGGCCCAGGGCCAGGAGGGCCGAGGGGTTGAATCCCCCCCGGTAGCGGTACTCCCCGTCCTCCCTGTAGAGGTCTGGAAGGTTCAAGCGCGTGCCGCGGATCGCGAAGTAGTCCGAGAGCATGACCCCCCCGATGGAGCCCAGGAGGGCCGAGTAGCCGATGAGCCAGGTGAAGATGTAGCCCGAGGGGTCGGCCACGAGCTTCCAGGGCTGGATCATTATCCCGATCACCCCGGTGATCAGGCCCCCCGTCCTAAAGGAGATGTTCCTGGGCGAGAGGTTCGAGAAGTCGTTGGCCGGGCTCACCACGTTGGCGGCGAGGTTCGTGGAGAGGGTCGCCAGCGTCAAGCCCAGCATGGAGACCAGGATCACCAGGGGATTCTTGAATTTGGCCAGGAGCACGACCGGATCCCAGATGGCCTCCCCGAAGATGACGATGGTGGCGGAGGTGACGGCCACCCCGATGAAGGAGTAGAGGGTCATGGTGGCGGGCAGCCCCAGGGCCTGGCCCAGGACCTGGTCCCTCTGGCTCCTGGCGAAGCGGGTGAAATCAGGGATGTTCAGGGAGAGGGTCGCCCAGAACCCGACCATGCCGGTCAGGGCCGGGAAGAAGAAGCGCCAGAACTGCCCCTCCTTGGGGCCCCCGGGAGAGAACTGGGAGCCCTGGGAGAGCATGGGCCCCAAGCCTCCGGCCTTGAGGCAGGCCCAGGCGAGGAGGGCCAGGCCGATGGCCAGGAGAAGCGGGGCCGAGTAGTCCTCCACCCAGCGGATGGACTCCATTCCCCTCCAGACGATCCAGATATTCAAGACCCAGAAGAGCAGGAAGCACGCAAGCTGGGGGAGGTTGATCCCGAGGAAGACGTTGGGGAGGACCTCCCAGGCCGGGAGATAGACCGCGAGGAGCTTGTAGATCGCCCAGCCCCCTATCCAGGTCTGGATCCCGAACCAGCCGCAGGCGACCAGGGCCCTCAGGAGGGCGGGGATGTTGGCTCCCAGGGTGCCGAAGGAGGCCCGGCAATAGACCGGGAAGGGGATGCCGTACTTGGTCCCGGCGTGGGCGTTTAGGACCATCGGGACCAGGACTATGGCGTTGCCCAGCAGTATGGTCAGGATCGCCTGCCGCCAGCTCATGCCCCCGGAGATCAGCGAGGAGGCGAGCATGTAGGTGGGAATGCAGACCGACATCCCGATCCAGAGGGCGGCTATGTCCCAGAGCCCCCACTTGCGCTGGTTCCTCCCGGTCGGGGCTATGTCCTTGTTCCAGAGGCGGGAGCCTGAGAGGTCTCCTTGGTGCTCGTGGATCTCGGGGTCAAGGAGGGCGTTCGTCATGGTTTCCGCTCTGCCGAGCTCCGGTTTCCGGCTCTCGCCTCCAACCACTTCTGACCGAGCGATAACGCGAGGGAATGCCGCTTCCACACTCCGTTGGGAAGCGGCCTCGCCCACCCGCCTTCGGCGGGTCCCCGGGCTCGGTCGCAACCATTTCTGACCGAGCGATAACGCGAGGGAATACCGCTACGACATTCCGTTAGGAAGCGGCCTCGCAGACCCGCTGCGCGGGTGCCCTGCTCGGTCACGGCAACTGCTCGACCAGCTCCCGGTAGGTCTCTGGCCTGCGGTCCCTGAAGAACTGCCAGACCTTGCGCACCTCCAGGATCTGGTCCAGGTCCAGGCTCGCGGTGACCAGGGCGTCCTTGTCCCTGGGGCCGATCGCGAGGACCTGGCCTCTGGGGTCGCAGAAGTAGGACTGGCCGTAGAACTCCCCCATGTCCCAGGGCTTCTCGCGCCCCACCCTGTTGATCGCGCCGATGAAGTACTGGTTGGCCACGCAATGGGCGGGCTGCTCGAGCTTCCAGAGGTACTCCGAGAGGCCGGCCACCGTGGCCGAGGGGTTGAAGACGATCTCGGCCCCGTTTAATCCCAGTATCCTCGCCCCGTCCGGGAAGTGGCGGTCGTAGCAGATGTAGACCCCGATCTTGGCGTAACGGGTCTCGAAGACCGGGTAGCCCAGGTTGCCGGGCTTGAAGTAGAACTTCTCCCAGAAGCCCGGGGCGCAGTGGGGGATGTGGTTCTTGCGGTAGATGCCCAGGAGCTTGCCGTCCGCGTCGATCACCACTGCCGTGTTGT
>CAYLZQ010000343.1:0-3115 GCA_964388045.1 uncultured Elusimicrobia bacterium
CCGCGTACTTCTCGAAGAGGACCTCGCCCTCAGGCTCCGGGTCCACCGGAGCGCCCAGGGAGGCGGCATGCGCGCAGGCGGCCCTCTCCTGCCTCTTGCAGGGGTCGTAGCAACTGCAGGCCATCGCGGCCGCGACGCAGGCCGACTTGGTCGCCTCAAGGAGGGAGGGCTTGTCCCCCCTGGCGTCTTCGGGCTTGGCCCCGCGCGAGAGCTTTCCCTCCTCGTCTTTCTGCGTCGGGAAGCCGAGCCTGTTACTCTCCTTCACAAGCGTTTCGGCCGCCTTATCCATCCTGGGCTCAAGCTCTTCAAAGTGGCAGGACCCCCCCTTCTCACAGGCAAGCTCCTCTTTCCCCGAGTCCTCCACGCACTGAACAACCTCTCGCACACAGGCGTCGCCGATGTGGATGGCAAGGCCCTCCTCGTAGCCGGAAGCCTTGGCGGACTCGACCGCCGCCTCCCATGCTTCCTGGAAGCCGCAGCCTCCATCCCCTCCTCCCTTCCCTGGCTGATCCGGAGCCCAGTCCATCACGGGACAGTGAATATGGCACGTCGGACAAGCCGTAAAGCAGATGGTCTGCGCGCAGATTTGTATGCAGGCGTTGAAGGCCTCCTCGCTGTTGTTGGCTGCTGGCTGGCCCTTGCAGCAGCTCCCGCACTCGGCCAAAGGATCGCAGGGTTGCGGGAAGGTATGCGGTGGACATACCCCTCCCCCAACAGTCTCTCCCCCCGCGCCTGGCGCGCCCAAGGCCTGAGCCTGGCCGGAAGTTCCCCCACCAGGCGTCCCGCCGGATGCTCCCCCCTGGGGGCCGATCCCCGCGCCTTCGCCGCCAGCCCCTCCCCTCCCAGAGCCCTCAGGTCCCAAGGGGAGGTCCCCCCCGCCGGAGGCGCCCGCAACAGGCCCGAGGCCTCTCTCGCCCTCCCCCCGAGACAGCCCTTTGTGGGCCTCCACCTGCCGGCGCTCCTTCGATTTGATCCCGTAGGGATCCGGGTCTTGTAAGACCGAATCAAGCCCGCGAGGGGTTCCACCAGGAGCCCCGATCTCGCCAGCCGCATGATCCCTAGGGAAGCCTGATCGCTCCCGAGATTTTAAGACCGCTTTATCTTCGCTCGAGCTCTCAAGGCCCAAACCCTGGGTTACCGCAGAAAGCCCGGCCAGGTGACAGGCAAGGATATGGAGGCCTATCCAAGCCGCTTTCTTGAGCCTGAGTTGGCTACAGGTCATATTCATCTTCCCTTGGCGGCTGCTTAAGGAGGTCTTCCAGGCCCTCAGGGCTCCTGCCCCTTTCCACTTCCCTTTTGGCATGGTCCAAGTAATCGTGGAGGATTCTCTTGATGGGCTCCAAGGAGGAGGGTCGTGGCTGGCTGGTCCTCAGATATTCCTCGATGTGCACCAAGTCCTCCCGGACCGCGGCGCGCATCCCCTTGTGGTCGGCCGCCGTTTTCAGGACCACCTCCATATTTCCAAGCTTGAAGCCCAAACTTTTTAGCAAAGGCTCAAATTGCGCTCTGGCCTTTGGCGGCAGGGCACCGAGAAACTCCGATACAGCCCTCTCAAATTGTTTTCCAGTTTCGTATATCTGGTTGTAACGCGGCGTGTCCTCATCCGCTTTTTTGATGGCAGCCTTTCGTTGCACGAGCGCTTCTTGGAGCCTGAGCATCCTCTCGAGGCCACCTCGCTCCCCCCAAAGCTCCTTCCATGTTTCGCTTAGCTTTTCCAACTCATTCTCCCCTTTGCCCAATTGATCCTCCAGTTTTCCCGCATCCTCCAAAAGCGGGCCTGCCCTTGCCGCCATGCCTTCAATCTCTTTCTTCTTGAATTGGACGGCCAACTCCAGAAGCCGGGTGGGCACTTCTTCCCAGATGAACTGTCCCCAATCGGCCTGCCCGCCTGACTGGAAGATCTCCCCGTAGAGCCTGTAGATTTCCTCGAAGCGGTTGCGAGGCCCTTCGTAGCTGGGGATCCGCCTCTCCAGTCGCATCCCCAGCCGATCCCCAAAATTAGGATCGCCCTCCCCCCTTGCCCGCAGAAGAGCCTTCACCGCGGCCCTCAAAATCGCCCCGACCCCGCGGCTCGCCAGGCTCGGATGCACGCGGATCCAGACGCCCCCTTTGTGGAACGCCGCCTCGCCAATCGGGGTTTCCCCGAACTCAAGCCTCAGCCTCATCCCTTCCACCTCAAGGTCCGAAAGGATTCGAGTGAGGTCTTGGTCCTGACCGACCAGCTCATTTAAGGCTTTTTCCGCTACCGAGCGAATCTTCTCTTGTCGAGTCGGCCCCTCCTCCCCAGCCCCGATGCGCTGGGGCTTTGCCGGGCCCCCTGGTTTTGGCGGCTGAGCCGGCAAGCCTTTCAGGAATTGCTCCACCCCACCCTTCACAGCGCTCTCGCTAAGCCCGAGCCTTTCCGCGGCCTGTTTCCTCCCCAGCCCGGTGAGGAAATACATGCGCAGGAGAGGCTTGCGCTTTTCATTACCGTATTTCTCGATGGCATGGGCCGCCAAGATGGGATCCTCCCGCAGAACATCTCCTAAACTGTCCCTCGTCTTGAGGCGCTTGGAGAACACGGCGGAAAGGTCGGCCTCAGGACGGCTCTTGACCAGGAATTCGCTCCAGATCCTCAGGAACTCAGTTTCTGAAATGCCGGCTTCCTCCAGAACAGATCTCATCTCTTCCAGGGACAAGCCTTTCTCGATGAACGCCATGAGAACGTCCCTCTCAGTCATGCTCTTCTCACCCACCTTCCTTTCCGAGCCCACATCCTGTATGATGGATTTGAGATTTCCTGAAGCAGACTCCCCAGGTCCGGAAATTTCCAAGACTGTTTCCTTTTCTCCAGCCCTTCTCTCAAGCGAAAGAGGGGCCGCCCGGCCTTCCTTTTTGATGGCCATGAGCTTCTTCACCCTCTCCTCGCTAAACCCCGTCTTTTTGGAGAGATTCTCAACGGAGGGCTCCTGATCTTCCTGCCTTAGTTCCTCCAGCGCCCTCTCTAAAGCGTTCAGCGCGCTCCTCATATCGGGGCGGAGAGGGGTCGGCACCCCCTCCTTAAGCATGCCGCCCCTAATGTAAGGCCAAGCAAAACCCTCGAATGGAACTCCCCTGTTTGGATCGAACTTCGCGA
>CAYLZQ010000344.1:0-3104 GCA_964388045.1 uncultured Elusimicrobia bacterium
CGATTTTGGAGAGGTGGGTGAGCGGCTGAAACCGACGGTTTGCTAAACCGTTGTACTGGTTAAAACTGGTACCGAGGGTTCGAATCCCTCCCTCTCCGTCCGTTCCATTCGACGAACTCTGGGACGGGTCTCCAGGGACTATTTTTCTACGGATGACTCGACGCCGTCGGTCTGACGTATTCCTGGGATTGAGCGCTTGATGCGGCGTTTGCGAATGGAGAAGGGAATGCGGCTTGAGGAGTCCTGCATGCCCGCCAGCCCCTCGCCCATGCTTGTCGAACGCCTGCTGCGGGAGTGGCGCGAAAACGGCCTGCGGTGGGAGAAGGCCGCGCTCCAGGCTCGCGGTCTCGGCCTTCTGGTCTTCAATCCCGCCCTCTATGCCTCGGAGGTCTACGAGCTCTTCCTGAGAAAATACCCGCCCGCTCCAGGGGCCATCCTGGCCCTGGGGTTGAACCCCGGCCCCTATGGAATGGCCCAAACAGGGATCCCATTTACGGACTGCCGGACTGCGACCCGTGACCTTGGAATTCCCCTCGAGCTTCCTGGCAGGGCTCCGCCTGGGCTGGCCCGCCTCCTCAAAAAGCCGGGAGGAAGCTGGCGGGGCACTTACGAGCGCTCCAGCCTGCTCATCTACAAGTTCCTGCGCCTGGCCTGGGAAGGCCTTCGAGAGGCCTGCGCGAATTGGTACGTGGGAAACCCCTGCCCCCTGCTCTTCCTGGACCCGGAGGAATGGAACGTCACTCCCGCCGACCCGCGCCTCAGGCGCCTTGCGATCGTCTCCGAGTTGAGGCTGGAGGCCCTGCGGAGATTCCACCAGGCCCTCAAGCCCCGGGGGATCGTCTGCCTGGGCCGGGACGTCTCGGCCCTGCTCGGCCCCCTCGCAGACTCCCTCGTGGGCCCGGGGAAAGTCGTCCGCTACGAGCACCCGGCGAGAGCCGTGCCCGACTCCTGGGCCCGGGGGCTCATCGAGGAGCTTGGGGAGCGGGGACTCCTGAGGCCATGAAGGCTTGAAGAGGCTTCTCGGCCGCTAGCGGCGAGCGGCTGGCCGGCTCTCGAAGAAGGCCCCAAGCTCCTCGACAGAGCCCAGCCTGCGGCATTTGGGCAGGGCCTCCAGGAAGGCCGCCCCGTAGCCGCGGCTCAGGAGGCGAGAGTCGAGAACCACGACAGCCCCTCGGTCGCTTGAGGAGCGGATGAGGCGCCCGAAGCCCTGGCGGAACTTCGTGACAGCCCTGGGAAGGCTGTGGGAGTCGAAGTAGCTCCTTCCCAGGCTCTCGCACCAGGCCCGGCGGGCCTCCTCGATGGGGGAGGCTATGTTCGGGAAGGGGAGCTTGACGAGCACGACGCAGGAGAGGGCCTCCCCCGGGACGTCCACCCCCTGCCAGAAGGTGTCCACCCCGAGGAGGACTGCGTTTCCGGCTTTCATGAAGTCGGCGAGCAGGGCCTCGTTGCCCGAGGCCCCCTGGGCCCAGACCGGCCGGCCCTTGATCCTGCGCCTGAGCCTCTCGTGGACCAGGCGCAGGACCTTCCAGCTCGCAAAGAGGATGAAGACCCCTCCGGGAACCTGGCCCACGATCCTCCGGCACTCCCGGGCCAGGGCTGAAATGTATTGGCTGTCCTCGGATGGCTCTGGGAGACGGTCGAGGACCAGGAGGGAGGCCTGGCTCTCGTAGTCGAAGGGGGAGTCGAGGAGCAGCTCCCTGGCTCCCTCAAGGCCCACGTGGGCCTTGAAGTCCTTGAGCCCGGCTCCCGCGGAGAGGGTGGCGGAGGTCGTGACGACAGGAATCCCGCGCGCAAAAAGGCCCTCGGCAAGCCTGGAACCCACTTCCAGGGGAGCGGCGCGCAGCTCGATGGCCGCAGGAGCCCACTCCACCCAGCGCGCCACTCCCTCGGCTTGCTCGCCCAGAATCGCCTCCAGCTCCGCGCGCAGGGCCGAGAAGCGAGCCTGGAGGGCGTGGATCTCAGCGGTCTCCTCAGGCTCCGCTGACCCCAGAGCGAGGAGGGCCTGCTCCAGGGCCTCGAGGGAGGCCGGCGGCTCGAATGTCTTCCCAGGGGCGAGCAGCCTTCCTCCAGGCTCGGACTCGGTCCCTGGCCAGCCATGGGCCCGCGCGATCTCTTCCAGGAAGGCCATGGCTTCCCGGCTTGAGCGCGCGAGAGGCTCCGCCAGCTCCGGGTGGGCCTTGGCCAGGCCCCTGAGGCTCTCCATGAGCCTCAGGATCCTGGCCCGGGAGACGCTGAGCCCGTAGCGGGAGACAGCGACCTCCTCCAGGTTGTGGGCCTCGTCCAAGACCAGTGCGTCGTAGGGGGGAAGGCGCGCCCCGGAGAGGAGCAGGGCGTGGTTGACCACCAGGACGTGGGAAGCCTCGGCGCGCTCGCGGTCTTTCCTGTAGAGGCAGCCCGCCCAGAAGCGGCCGGCAGGCCCCAGGCAGAGGTCCGGGTCCCTCATGATGCGGCTCGAGAGTCCCTGGGGAACCAGGCAGGGAAGGGCCGAGCGATGCCCGGTCTGGGCGGTCCTGGCCCAGGCCGAGATCTCCTCCAGGGTCCCGGCCCCGGATCCGGGGAAGAGCTCCGGGGAAGCCCTCAGCTTCTCGAGCCTCTGGAGGCAGAGGTAGTTCTCAGCGCCCTGGAGCATCGAAAAGCGCAGGGGGAGGCCCAGGAGGCTTAGAGCCCGCGCGACCAGGGGAAGCTCCTTTTCCAGTATCTGCTCTTGGAGGGTGCGCGTGTAGGTCGAGACCAGCAGGCGCCTGCCCTTGGTGACGGCCCAGAGGGCTCCCGGAAGGAGGTAGCCCAGGGACTTGCCCACCCCTGTCCCCGCCTCGACCACCAGGCTCTCCCCTCGCTCCAGGGCCCTGGCCACGGCCCTGGCCATCTCGAGCTGCTGGGGCCTGGGCTCGTAACGCGGGTCGGAGGCGGCAAGCGCCCCGCCTGGGGCAAAAAGGCCCTCGATCTTCATTGGTGGAAAGATTATATTTTTTCCTGCGCCTTGACGCTCTCCTGGCCCACCTGCTAAGCTGTGGGCATGACCGAGCAGGGGCACCCGCGCAGCGGGTCTGCGAGGCCGCTTCCCAACGGAGTGTGGAGGCGGCATTCCCTCGCGTTATCGCTCG
>CAYLZQ010000345.1:0-3091 GCA_964388045.1 uncultured Elusimicrobia bacterium
CTTCCCCCTTGGGCCTTGAGAACTCGGCCTCGGCCCCGATCTCCACCAGGAGGTCGTTGATCGCCTCGGCCTCCTTGAGGGAGAGCCCTGTGCGGCGCGCGATCTCCTCCAGGGGAAGGGCCTCCTCCGCGTAGAGGAAGTAGCGCTCGAAGGCCTCCCGCCCCATCCTCCTGATCCTGGGCAAAAGCTCGGCCTTCTCCCCCAGGAGCTCCTCGACCCGCACCCGCTGGCTTCCGGCCAGGAGCTGCTCGTTGATCTCGTAGAAGCCGCCTAAACGGGCCCTGGGCCATGGCTGGCGCCTGACGATCCCCGGAGTCCCGGTCTCGCCGTAGTAGATCCTCTTGAAGAGGGGGTCCTTCTCGATCCTCTCGACCTCGCGGGCGAACTCCTCCTCGGGCATCTCGATCCACTCCGCCATCCTGAGGCGGCCGAAGAGGGCCATCCTCTGCTCGGTCCTGAGGTCCATCCTGAGTTCCTGCTCTGGCTTCATCTTCGATCTCCAGCGGCCATGGTTCCCGCGTTGCCTGCGCCCCGCTAATTCGCTAAAATCGGCTTGGCAGGAACGTTTCGTAAGGCATAGTAGCAATATTTCTGCCAAATCCATACGGCAGAGGCAACCCAGGAATGGAACGCTCCCAGACGGCCCCAAAAGACAAGAAGAACCTGATGAAAACAGCCGAGAGCCGGCAGAGGAGGCTCTCGGCCATCTTCTACGAGGCCTTCAAGCGCTCCAACGACGTCATGTTCTACACGGATAAAAACGCCGTGATCCTCGACGTCAACGAGGCCTTCACCAGGCACTACGGCTACGCCCGGGAGGAGGCCGTGGGCCGGACCCCCCGCATCCTGCGCTCCCGGCACTCGACCGACGAGCTCTACAGGCGCATGTGGGGGAGCATCCTCGACCCCGGGAAGGGCTACTGGCGCGGGGAGATGATCAACAAGGCCAAGGACGGCCGCGAGATCCCGGTCCTGCTCACGATCACGGCCGTGAGGGACCAGGGCGGGGAGATCGTGGGCTACGTCTCCAACGCCGTGGACATGAGCGAGCAGGTGGCCCTCCAGGCGCGGGTGGCCCAGTCCGAGGCCCTGGCCACGATCGGGGAGATGGCGGCCGGCCTGGCCCACGAGATCCGCAACCCCCTGGGCTCGATCGTGATGGCGGCCGAGCACATAGCCTCGGCCCGGCTCGAGAAGGGGGACCGGGAGCTGGTCCTGGGGGTGTTGCGCACTGAGACCAATCGCCTCAACGAGGCCCTGAGCAACTTCCTGGCCTACGCCAGGCCCCGCGAGATACGCTTCGCCCGGGCCGACTTGAACGCCCTCGTCGAGGAGGTGGTCGGCATCGTCAAGTCCAACCCCGAGCTCGTCAAGGGGATCAGGCTGAGGCTCTCCCTCTCCCCCCTCAAGCCCTTCCCCATGGACCCGGACCAGATCCGCCAGGTGGTCTGGAACATGGTCCTCAACGCCATCCAGGCCCTGGAGGGCAAAGGCTCCCTGGCCGTGGAGACGGGCCGGGCCCAGGGCCTGGCCTTCTTCAAGGTCAGGGACACGGGCCCGGGCATCCCGGAGCCGGCCCTGGCCAGGATCTTCAAGCCCTTCCACACCACCAAGCCCCAGGGCACGGGCCTGGGCCTGGCCATCGCGGACCGCATCGTCAAGGCCCACGGAGGCCGCATCGAGGTGGACTCCCGGCCCGGGGAAGGGACCTCCTTCACGGTCCTGCTGCCTTCGATCGAGGAGTAAGTGCTGATATGGACAAGCCGCGCGTTCTGCTGGTGGAGGACGACCTGGCTCTGATGACCCTGCTCACCCTGGAACTCAAGCGCCGGGGCTTCGAGGTCTCCGGGGCCAGGACCGGGGAGGAGGGGATCCGCAGGCTCTCCTCGGAGGGCTACGACGCGGTCGTGACGGACCTTCGGCTCGGACAGACGGACGGCCTCAAGGTCCTGGAGAGCTCCAAGAAAGCGCAGCCCGAGACCGAGGTGATCGTGATCACGGGCCACGGCTCGATCGGCACCGCGGTCGCGGCCATCAAGGCCGGGGCCTTCGACTACCTGACCAAGCCGGTCGAGCCCGAGGAGCTGGCCCTGGCGCTCGGCAAGGCCCTGGATCACAGGAGCCTGACCGCCGAGGTGCGCAGGCTCAGGGAGGAGGTCAGGGGCAAGTGGAGCTTCGAGGGGATCGTCTACGCCAGCCCCGCGATCCAGAGGGTCCTGGACCTCGTGGTGAAGGTCGCGGCCACGGACGCCACGGTCCTCATCCAGGGGGAATCCGGGACAGGCAAGGAGCTGGTGGCCCGGGCCATCCATGAGAAAAGCCCGCGCCGCAGCGGGGCCTTCGTCGCGATCAACTGCGGAGCCCTGCCCGAGGGGCTCCTCGAGAGCGAGCTCTTCGGCCACGTGCGGGGTTCCTTCACCGGGGCCGAGCGCAACAAGAGGGGCCTCTTCGAGGAGGCCAGCGGCGGCACCCTCTTCCTGGACGAGATCAGCGAGACCACCCCGGCCCTCCAGGTCAAGCTCCTGCGGGCCCTCCAGGAAGGGGAGATACGAAGGGTGGGGGACAACCACCCCATCAAGGTCTCGGGGCGCCTGGTCACGGCCACCAACAAGGACCTCTCCCGCCTCGTGCAGGAGGGGAAATTCCGCGACGACCTCTACTACCGGCTCAAGGTCTTCCCGATCCAGATCCCCCCCCTGCGCGAGAGGCCCGAGGACATCCTGCCCTTGGCCGAGCACTTCCTGCGCAAGGCCAAAAAGAAGATAGGGGGCAAGGCCGCGCGCTTCTCGCCAAAGGCGGCCGAGGCCCTGAGGGCCTACCCCTGGCCAGGCAACGTGCGGGAGCTGGAGCACGCGGTGGAGAGGATGCTCATCATGGCCTCGGGCCCCGCGGTCGAGCCCCGGGACCTCCCCCCCGAGATCCAGCCCCAGGCCCCCCAGGCCCAGAGCCTGGAGGACCTCGAGAAGCGCCGCATCCTCCAGGTCCTGGGGGCCTGCGCCAACAACCACGCCGAGGCGTCCAAGCGCCTGGGCATCGCCCGCGACATCCTCCGGCGCAAGCTCAAGGCCTAGGGGCTGCTCAAGAAGTAACG
>CAYLZQ010000346.1:0-3090 GCA_964388045.1 uncultured Elusimicrobia bacterium
GAACCTTGGAGGCGGCATTCCCTCGCGCTATCGCTCGGTCACAGGCCAAAAGCCGCAATTGCAGCAGAAGCAGGGTTTCCGGATGACCTCTATGGAAACGCCACATCGAATTCAGGATAATATAATGCGGTCGGAACTGTAAAGCGCCGGAGCCCCCCCAGGGCCGATTCGTCGGCCCCGGCCAGGGGAACCAAGCCCTAGCCATGATATAATGGGGTTGAAGCCCCATTCCAAACTCAGGAGGTCAAGCCCATGCGCGCCAAAAGCACGACCAGGAACGCCGAGACCAACGCCGTCGACTACTTCAAATCCAAGCTCCGCTTCGAAACCACACCGCACCAGCTCAAGGCGGACCTGGAGAAGGGGACCGTCTACCTGCTGGACGTTCGTGACCGCGAGTCCTTCGAGAAGGAGCACATCCCGGGAGCTAATAACATCCCCTCAAACGAGCTCCCCAGACACTTGAAGACCCTGCCCAAGGGCAAGGTCCTCGTCACCTACTGCTGGAATCTGACCTGCGCGATGGCCCCAAAGGCCGCGCTGCAACTGGCCGAGAAGGGCTTCCAGGTCCAGGAGTTGGTCGGGGGCATCGAGGAGTGGAGGAAGAAGTTCCCGACCCAGGCTCAATAGCCGCCTCGCGTCCCAAGGGAGGCCCCGTTTCTTGCGGGGCCTTCGCATTTCTTCTAGCCAGACCGGGAAGAATTATGGTATTTTGACCCACCGGCGAGGTAGCTCAGTGGTAGAGCACCGGTCTGAAAAACCGGGTGTCGTCAGTTCGATCCTGACCCTCGCCACCAGTTTTTCCCGTCGAGTCTACCCTCGAGAGCCCTTCAGGGCCTTCTCCACCGCCTCATAGAGAGTGTGGAGGTCGAAGGGCTTCTCGATGAAGGCCGCGACGTTGGAGGAGCCTGCAAAGGCCGTCCGGAGCTTCTCCTTGCCTGTCATGATGATGACCGGGATCTTGCGCGTCTCCTCCTGCTCCTGGAGGAGGCGGTGGAGGGTGAAGCCGTCCAGGCCCGGCATGGAGACGTCCAGGAGGATGAGCTCCGGAAGCCCCCTGCGGGGATCCCTGATCCAGCGCAGGGCCTCATCCCCCGAACCGCAACGCTGGATCTGGTGGCCCTTGTTCCTGAGGGCGTCCGTGAGGAAGGTCGAGAAGAAGGGATCATCATCAACGATCCAGATGCTGGCCATGGATAGCCAAGGGAGTATAGCATTCGGGCTGGGGCCGTGTCGCTCGCCTTCGGCGCGCCTTGACGGCCGCGGCAAGGGGGGCTATACTGCCCCGGCGGCCCGGAGACGGAGGAAGCCATGATCGAGATCAACGGAAGGACCAAGGTCGTCGCCCTGATAGGCCATCCGGTCGCGCATTCCCCCATCCCGAGTCTGGCCAACGCGGCCTTCGAGACCCTGACCCTCCCCTACGCGATGGTCTCTTTCGACGTCAGGGAGTCAAGCCTCGGGGAGGCTGTCTCCTCTGTCCGCGCCCTGGGCCTGGCGGGGCTCTGCGTGGCCATGCCCCACAAGCCGAAGATCTGCGGGCTTCTCGACGAGCTGGGGCCCACGGGCCAGACCACCTGCTCCGTGGACGCGGTCAGCGTCCTGGGAAGGCGCCTGGTCGGCCACAACACCGAGCTCTGGAGCTTCCTGAGCGCCGTCAAGGAGGAAGGCGTGACCCTCAAGGATAAGCGCGCCCTCCTCTTCGGGGCGGGGGGCACCGCGCGCTCGATCGCGGCGGCGCTGCTCAAGGAGGGGGTGGCGAGCCTTGCCGTCTGCAACAGGACCCCAGGACGGGCCGAGCAACTTGTCTCGGATTTCCGGCCCCAGTTCCCCTCCATCCCGCTGGCCCCGGTCCCCTGCGAGGCCAGGGAGTTCCGCAGGACCCTGAGCGACTCGGACCTCCTGGTCAACGCCACCCCCTCGGATCTGGAGTCCCCAAAGGGCCCCCTCGTGCAGGAGAAGGACCTCCACCCCGCCCTCGTCGTTTTCGACGCGGTCTACACCCACGCGACCCCCCTTCTCCTCTCGGCCCGCCGCGTGGGCTGCACGGCTGTGGCCGGGACCAGAATGCTGATCTGGCAGATATTCTACAGCGTGCGCCAGTGGACTGGGGAGGAGCCCTCGCGCAAGGCCCTGGAGCGCGCGCTGGAGCAGAGCAGTAGTGCTGTCCGCTAAAAACTGCTAGGCTCCCATGATGATGAAATTCCCGCTCGCCCTGGCCTTGCTGGCTGCATCTCTAGCCGCAGGCGAAACAGGGGTAGTCATCCAGAGGCCCAACGAGCTGGATTGGAAGGTCTCGGGAAGCCTCCCGGCCGGAATGGCCACCCACGAGTACCACCTGATCTACGAGGACAAGACCACGCGCGGGGTCCAGACCCTGGTCAGGTTCTCGAAGGGCTACGCCCTCCCTGCCCACTCCCATACCCACGACGAGGTGATCCTGGTCCTCAAGGGAAAGATCGCGCTTGAGGCTGGCGGGGGCTCTTCGATCCTGGGGCAGGGGGCTTACGCCTTGATCCCTGGGGGGACCACCCACGCCCTGAGGAACGCCGGGTGGGGACCTTGCGAATTTCTGGCCAGCTTCGCCGGCCCCGTGGACTTCAAAGAGCTTCCCCGAATCAAGTAGGGCAGAGAAAGGGCACGGCCCCGGGCAGGACCTCGAAGCGGGCCGGGAGGGTCCCCACTGCCTCCCCGTCTAGGTTCAAAAAAACGCTCTCCGGGGAGCAGGCCTCCAGCCTCCGGACGAGGCGGCGGCTGACCCCAGGCACTCCCACGTGGCCGCCGCCGTAGACCAGGGGAAGACGAGCGAGGAGCTCCCAGCGCGACATATCCCCGACTGACACCAGGTCCAGACGCCCGTCCTCGGGATCCGCCCCGGGGGCTATGCGCATGCCGCCTCCGAAGCTGCTGGTGTTGGCTAGAGCGATGAGCTGGTAGCGCGTCGGAGGCTCGGGAAGGCCCTCCACGCGCAGCTCCAGGAGTCTCGCGCGGGCCTTGAGGAGACATGAGAGAGAGGCCAGTAGGTAGCTCAGGGTCCCGCCCCAGGGCTTGCCCTCAGCCTGGGCCCTCAGGGCCACCTCTCCCGCCAGG
>CAYLZQ010000347.1:0-3088 GCA_964388045.1 uncultured Elusimicrobia bacterium
GGGGCCTGGGCGGCTGCTCGCTCCAGTCGAAGCAAAAGCCTCCGCAGCGCACCTCGTCTCCTTCGCGAATCCCGGCGCGGCGCAGGGCCCTGTCGACCCCGATGCGCTTGAGGCTCGCCTGGAAGCGCCAGACGGCCTCGGGGAGGCTGACCTCGAGCTGGGCGGCCGCGCGCTCCACGAAGGAGCCCGTGAGCTCGAAGACCCCGCCCCCCAGGGCCCTCACCGCGAAGCCGGGCTCCACGCGGATATGAGCGCCTCGGCCTTCGGCCGGGGCGATCATCGGGGCTCGTTGTTCTTTGTGCCGTGACAATTCCTCGATGACCCGGTCCAGGAGGGCCGGGAGCCCCTCCCCGGTGGCGGCGGATATGGGGAACACGCGGCCGCGAAAGCGGCTTCGCGTTCTTTTCAGGGCCTCCCCGGATCCGGGCAAGTCCATCTTGTTGACGGCCAGGATCCGGGGCTTGGCCGAAAGTCTCGGGCTGAAGGACCTGAGCTCCTCCTCGATGATCTTGACGCCCGCCAGGGGATCCACGCCCCCGAACCCGGCGGGGTCTATCAGGTGCACCAGGAGGCGGGTACGTTCCACGTGGCGCAGGAAATCGGTCCCAAGGCCCTTGCCCGCGTGGGCCCCCTCGATCAAACCCGGGATATCCGCCACGACGAAGTGCTCTCCCTTGTGGGAGGCCACCCCCAGGAAGGGGCGCAGGGTCGTGAAGGGATAGTCCGCCACCTTGGGCCTGGCCCGGGAGATGCGGGCCAGCAGGCTCGACTTGCCCGCGTTCGGCAACCCCACCAGGCCGACGTCCGCCAGGAGCTTGAGCTCCAGGTCCAGGACCCCCTTCTCACCCGGGGCCCCCTTCTCGCAGAGGCGCGGGGCCGTGTTGAAGCGCGACTTGAAGGAAAGGTTCCCGCGGCCTCCCCGCCCTCCCCTGGCCGCCAGAAAGCGCTCGCCCGGCTTGGAGAGGTCAGCGACCATGACAAAACGGCTCCTTTCCCCTTGATAGACCACGGTCCCCACGGGAACCGCGACCACGGCGTCCGCGCCAGCCTCCCCGTGCTTGCCGCTCCCTTTCCCGTGGCCGCCGTCCTTGGCGCGCAGGTGCGGCCTGTAGGAGAGATCCTGGAGTGTGGTCGGATGGGGCGAGGCCTCGAGGATGACGTCCCCCCCCCTGCCTCCGTCCCCCCCGTCCGGTCCGCCGAACTCGACGTATTTCTCGCGCCGAAAGGAGAGGCAGCCGTCGCCCCCGTCGCCTGCCCGGATGAAAATGCGGACCTTGTCGATGAAACTCATCAAAGGGAAAGGACGAGGAGAGGCAATCCAAGGACGCGAAGCGGCGCAACGGGCTGAGGAAGCGTCAGCGCTCTTGGCCAGCGCGCACGCTGACCCTCTTCTTGTCCTTGTGCGCCCACTCGAAGGCCACGACCCCGTGAGCCTTCGCGAACAGGGTGTCGTCCTTGCCGCGGCCCACGTTAAGGCCGGGCAGGAACTTCGTGCCGCGCTGGCGGACGATGACCATGCCGGCCAGGACCCTCTGTCCGCCGTAACACTTGACGCCGAGGCGCTGGCCCTGGCTGTCGCGGCCGTTGGAGCTGGAACCCTGAGCCTTTGTGTGCGCCATCTAATTAGAAGTTGAAGCCGGGCCGTGTATAGAAGAAGATGAAACCGGGTCGTTTATAAAAGATATGGACTTGATCTGGACGTCGGTAAGGTCCTGGCGGTGCCCATGGAGCCTCTGGGTGGCCTTCTTGGGCCTCTTCTTGAAGACCAGGATCTTGGGGCCCCGCTTGTGGCCGAGGACCACGGCCCCAACCGTGGCCTGGCGAAAGACCGCCGGCTCCTGTCCATCCTGGGCGTCCGCGACGGCCCAGAGGGCCTTGAAGGCGACCTCTTGGCCCTCCTCGGCCTTGATCTTCTCGATCCGGATCGTCTCTCCCGGAGCCACCCAGAATTGCTTTCCGCCCGTCTCGATGATCGCGTACATGATGACATTAAGGATACCAAATCGCCCGGGCGAATGCAAATCAACGCCTCATGCGCGGCCCTCCCGGGCCCGCGCGACCCTCCCCAGGCCTTCGGGCCCACGAATGAACCGGGACTTTCGGCCCCAGCCTTCGTCGGAGGGCCGAAACCCAATGTTCCATATTTTATTATTTATTATCATATAATGATGATGATTTAACTACCAACGACGATTCGAGGGCTTCCCGCAGCCGCCCCGTCGAAAAATTTGACAAACCGGGATTTTGCTGTTACACTTATGAACGCAGGGAGGATGGGAGTCCGAAAAAAAAAATTTGCCGCGGGAGAGTGCCCCTTGAAACAGAAGATCGAGCCGACATCTAGCCGCAAGCAGCCCAAGATCAGCCTGTCCGAGAACCAGCACAAGGTCATCAAGGACAAGTACCTTCGCGACGCGCCGGGCGTCGAGGCCTGGCTGGACGGAATAGTCCACAACGTCGCCCTGGGCGAGATCCTCCTTCACCCCGAGGCCGAGAAGTGGGGCGCATTTTCGGGCGTCCGCCACCAAGCGGTGGTCCAGCCGGGCCCCGCGGGGGCCAAGCCCGCGCGGATGATCCTCTTCCACGAGGGCCTCCCGGAGTCCGGGCAGCGCGAGGCCAATTTCATGCGCCTCATCAAGAACCTCGAGGAGGCCTACGCCTCGGTCGCGGAGGCCCGCCGCCTGGTCGAGGCCTGGGCCTCGAGGTACTACGAGCTGCTCTCCCGCTGGGACTTCCTGCCCAACTCCCCGACCCTGATGAACGCCGGGCGCGAGCTCCAGCAGCTCTCCGCCTGCTATGTCCTTCCGGTGCCGGACTCGATGGAGGGCATCACCAAGGCCCTGGCCGCCCAGTCCCTGATCCAGAAGTCAGGGGGCGGGACCGGCTTCGCCTTCAGCCAGCTTCGTCCCAAGGGCGACATCGTCAAGAAGACCCAGGGCGTCGCCTCGGGGGCGATCTCCTTCATGCAGATCTTCGACAAGATGACCGACGTGGTCAAGCAGGGAGGGACCAGGCGCGGCGCCAACATGGGCATCCTCCACTACACCCACCCCGAGATCAAGGAGTTCATCACGATGAAGGCCCAGTC
>CAYLZQ010000348.1:0-3086 GCA_964388045.1 uncultured Elusimicrobia bacterium
CCTGCGCAACATCGGGGGGATCATCGTCATCGACTTCATCGACATGAAGAGGGCCTCAAACCGCAACAAGGTCATGGAGGCCTTCGCCCGGGCCGTCAAGGCGGACCGCGCCAAGATCAGGATCCTGCCGATCACCCGCCTGGGCTTGATCGAGCTCACCCGGGAGCGCAAGCGCGAATCCACCCTGAGCCTGATCACCGAGGAGTGCCCCGAGTGCAAGGGCGCCGGGAGGGTGCTCTCCAGCGAGTCCATGCGCATCAGGATCCAACGCGAGATCTACGAAATGACGGCCGGCCGCCCGGGCGGGCAGCTCCGGATCCTGCTCCACCCGACCCTGGCCGAGCTCTTCCGTTCCCAGCAGGCCACGATCGAGAAAAACGTCCAGCGCTCGGTCCGCATCCAGAGCGACCCCCAGCTTCTCTGGGAGGATTACAAGATCGTGCTGGAGTAATGAAAAAACTGGCCGCCAGCCTCCTTCTGGCCTCCTGCCTCTGCTCGGCTGCCGGCGCGGCCGAGGAGATATCGATCGTCCTTTCGGGGAGGCCGGCCGGGTCCTTGGCCGCCTACCGGCTCGGGCCCACGCTCTACGTGGGCGCGCGCCAAGCCGCCTCCCTCTACGGCGCCCAACTCTACTGGTATCCGATCTCGGGCAGGATCCAGATGAGCCTGCGAGGGAAGGCCCTGCAGTTCCTTGTCAACTCGGAGCGGGTCCAGATGGGGGGGCGGAGCGCGAGGCTGGAGGCCCCCGTCCTTGTGCGCGCCTCCCAGGCCCTGCTTCCCCTCTCCTTTCTTCTGGGAGAGGAGTTTTCCTCCTGGGCCGGGGCTGAGACGAGCTTCAACCCGCGCACGAGGCTGCTGGCCGTGGACAGGCGCAGCACGGTGGGGCCGGTGCGCTGGTTTTCGTATCAAGGGCACACCCGCCTGGTCTTGGAGCTTGCCCCTGGTCTCTCCTACCGCTCCTCCCGGCGCGGGGTGGGAGGCCTGGAGATATCGGTCCCCCTGGGAACGATCGAGTCCTCGGAGGAGGCCGAGATCGAGGATGGCCTGGTCACCCTTTACTCCCTGCGGCAGGGCCCCAGGGTGGCCCGGCTCTCGGTAAAATTCACGCAGGGCCTGCGTTGGCGGATCAGGGAGCTCTCCAGCCCGCGGCGCTTGGTGCTCGACCTCTTCCGGGGCGATCCCCCGGCGCAAGGATCTTGGGCCCGGGAGGGCTCCCCGCCGGCATCCTCGGCGCCGGTTCCTTCCCCCCAGCCACGGGCCGCCCAGATTCCCGTAGCCCCCGAGGCCTCTACAGTCCCGGAGCGGAGCAGGCGGAGGATCGTCATCGACCCAGGCCACGGCGGCAAGGACGGGGGGGCCAGGGGCCGGCGGGGGACCTTGGAGAAGGAGATCAACCTGCAGGCGGCCCTGGAGCTGGCCAGGCTCCTTAAGGATGAGGGCATCTTCGAGGTGATGCTCACCCGCGCGGGCGACATTTTCGTCCCCTTGGACGACCGCTCGCGCATGGCCAACGAGTTCGGAGCCGATCTTTTCATTTCCCTGCACTGCAACGCTTCCCCCAACAGGCGCGACTCAGGCTTCGAGGCATACTTCCTCTCGGAGAGGGCCTCCGACCCTCAGGCCGCGAGGTTGGCCAGTTTCGAGAACTCGGTCCTGGAGCTGGAGGGGAAGTCGGTCCGGGAGGAGGAGGCTGCCCTGATCTTGAGGGAGCTCGTCAAGACCGAGAACATCAACGCCGCGGCGGAGCTGGCCGGCCTCATCGCCCGCGCCCTCTCCAAGCGCGTGGACATCCCCAACCGGGGGGTCAAGCAGGCCGCCTTCTATGTCCTGCGTGGAACCCAGGCCCCGGCCATCCTCTTTGAGATGGCCTATATCAGCAACAAGAAGGAGGAGATCAAGATAGAGTCCAAGAGGTACCGGCGCAGGCTCGTAGACGGCCTCTACGCCGGAGTGCTCGACTACGCGAAACGCCAGGGCTGGGTGACAGCCCCCAACTGATGGAGAACCTCGAGCGCCGTCCGATCGCGGTCTTCGACTCGGGGATCGGCGGGCTGACGGTCTTTAAGGCCCTCAGCCGGCGCATGCCGCGGGAGAGCCTGATCTATTTCGGGGACACGGCCCACGTCCCCTACGGCTCCAAGTCTCGGGAGGCGGTCACCCGCTACTCCCTGGAGGTGGCCCGCTTCCTGGATTCCAAGGAGATCAAGGCCATGGTCGTGGCCTGCAACACGTCCTCGGCCCTGGCCCTCTCCAGGGTCCAGAAGGCTCTGAGGGTTCCGGTCCTGGGAGTCATCCGCCCCGGGGCGAAAGCCGCTGCGGATGCCACGCGCACCGGACGCGTCGGGATCATCGGGACCGAGGCGACGATCGCATCCGGAGCCTACACCCAGGCTCTCCGGGAGAATTTCCCAGGAGTCAGGATCGCGGCCGCGGCCTGTCCCCTTTTCGTGCCACTGGTGGAGGAGGGCTGGTGGGCCCACCCGGTCACCCGCGAGGTCGCGCGGCATTATCTCAAGCCCTTGTCGCGCTTCCGGATCGATACCCTGATCCTGGGCTGCACCCACTACCCCCTGCTCAAGAAGCCCCTGCGCGAGGTCCTGGGCCCCTCCGTCAAGCTCATCGACTCCGCCGAGCAGACCGCCATCGAGACCGAGGAGCTGCTCTCCAGGCTCAAGCTCCTCAACCGGGGAGGGCCGGGGAGCTGGGAGTTCTTTGTCTCCGATGCTCCCAAGCGCTTTCTGAGGCTCGCCAAGCGCCTCTTGGGGCTCTCGGTCAGCAGGGTCGGTCTGCACCAATTTGACTAAATCGCGTTGAGAGGTTAAACCATGAACGAAGAAAGATACGGCGGACCGGGCGGCCAGGGAGGGGGACGGGGACATCACCACCCCTACCGACGCAACAGGAGGCCCCAGCCCTACCCCCCCAGGAACCCCCCGAGCCGGGAGAGCCGTCCGCCTGGGCTCAAGCCCTACGTCCCCAGCGAGGCTGAGAAGGCCTTCATGGCCAAGACCCCCATAGACCCGCGCGAGTGGATCAGGCTCGAGAACGGCTCCCACGACCCATCCATGAGGGCCATGGATCTGCTC
>CAYLZQ010000349.1:0-3085 GCA_964388045.1 uncultured Elusimicrobia bacterium
GTCCATGATCAGCCTGGCCTTGAACCCCAACGAGGCCCAGTACCTGGCCCTGGCCATGCAGCAGGGGGCAACCACGGTCGTGATCCGGGGCCTGGGGGACGTGGAGATGCATCCGATGGAGATGGCGAGCTTTAGGAAGCTGTTTAGGTGAGCTCTTTGAGCTGACGGATTCTGCGGCAACAGAGTGGACGACATGCAACGGCAACGGTTCAGGAAGGGCCTCATGATGCTCGCGCTGCTTTTGGGCGGCGCGAGAGCCTGGGCGCAGCCCGAGGATTCCCTGATCGCGATCTCAGCGGACATCGTGGAGATCTCGGGCTCGGTCTCCAAGGACATAGGCTTCGTCTGGGGCCCATTCCAGACCGGGATCACCTTCGCGGAGAAGCAGATCCCCGGGATCTACCAGGTGGGGGACTTCGCCCGGCAGACGGCCCTCCAGACCTCGCTCAAGATGCTTGAGACCGAGGGCAAGGCCCAGCTCCTCTCCAACCCCAAGGTGATCGTCCAGGCTGGGAGCCAGGCCAACTTCGTGGTGGGGGGGGAGAACCCCTACCCGGTGACGAACAACCAGGGGGTGGGGGTGGAGTTCAAGAAGATCGCGACGGTCCTGAACATAGTTCCCGTGATCAACCCGAACAAGAAGGACACGATCCGGGCCGAGTTCCAGTTGGAGGTGTCGAACCCGGACTTCTCCAAGCCCGTCCAGGTGGGGGGGACGGCGGTGCCCTCGGTCATCACCAGGCAGGTCCAGACCGCGGTCGAGCTCAAGAGCGGGGAGACCCTGGTGATCGGGGGCTTGAAGTCGAGCACCAAGAACGTCACCAAGACCCGGGTCCCCTTCATCGGCCGCATCCCGATCATAGGGCTGCTCTTCACCACGACCAGCGTCCTGGAGGAGCAGAAGTCGCTCTTCCTGTTCATTACCATGGAGATTGTCAAGTAGGGCGCGGAGCGCCCTGCTTGACAGGCCGTTGCCGCTGTTGCCGTGGCCGTTTTCGCCGTTTCCGTTCCAAGAATGTAACCCATGTCCGAGACGAGAAGGGACACAGAGACCGGCAAGGGGACCAGGGAGCCCAGCCGGGTGGTCGTGTTCACAGGGCCCAAGGAGGGGGTGGGCAAGAGCACGGCCGCCCTGAATCTGGCCCTGGCCTGGGCCGGGAGCCAGAACCGCAAGGTCTTGATCGTCCACATGGATCCCCTCTGCCGCAGCGACCTGGCCTTCCAACTGGGGGTGGCCCCCCCGACCCTGGCCGGCATGGTGCCGCTCGTCGGGGAGAATCCCACGGGGCTGGGGCGCCTCCTGCGCGGGCGCATCCCCATGACCCAGTGGGGGGTGGGGCTGCTTCCCCTGGCCGCCCGGCGACAGGAGATGCTCGCCCTCTCCCCCCAGATGATCGTCAAGATCCTGGGCTCCCTGGCCGAGAGCTACGACCTCTTCCTGGACGTGGACCCCTACTTCCCCATGCAGGTCTTCGCCTTCGACCTGGCGGACCTCGTCTACTGGCTCTGCCTCCCCCAGAGGGCCCACTTCGAGGCCACCTACGCCATGTTCACCGAGATCAAGGACCTGCATTTTCCCCTGGAGAAGTTCGAGGTGGTGGTGAACCAGTGCAACCTTCCCGGGGCCCTGACCCAGAAGGAGGTGGAGAGGTTCTTCCACGCGATGCAGAAGAGGGTGCTGGCTTTCATGCCCTGGGAGGACCTCATCCCCGAGTACGCCAACACCCAGAAGATCCTGGTCGTGGAGACCCTCCAGAGCGACTGGGTCAAGCAGCTCAGGATCCTGCTCGGCCGCGCCATGGAGGTCAGGCCTACCCTCAAGCACTGGGATTCCACCCTGGCGGCCGAGGAGTTCGCCCACGGGGCTGATTTCCTCTGGAAGCCTCTCGGGGGGGGTGTGCCCCCCGCCGCGGCCGCGGCCAAGGCTCCCCTGCAGGCGGCCAGCCTCCCCGAGTTCTGGGATGACTTGAAGACCAAGACGCACAAGCTGGTCGTGGCCGCCATGGAGACGGAGCGCATCCGCATCTCGGAGGAGGCCAGCCAGAACGAGGAGAACCGCTCCAAGGTCGCCTCCATCATCGAGAACCTCCTCCAGAAGGAGTCGAACCTCGCCCTCTCGAGGGCCCAGCGCGAGCAGTTCATCACGGAGCTGGTCGACGAGATCCTGGGCCTGGGCCCCCTCCAGGCCCTGATGCGCGATCCCACGATCAACGAGATCATGGTCAACTCCTGCGACAAGATCTACATCGAGAGGGAGGGGCGGCTGGTCCTGCTGCCGATCCGCTTCAGGAACGACGAGCAGGTGATCCAGGTGATCAAGCGGATAGTCGCCCCGATCGGCCGGCGCATAGACGAGTCGGTCCCCCTGGTGGACGCCAGGCTCAAGGACGGCTCGCGCGTCAACGGGATCATATCCCCCCTCGCGGTCTCCGGGCCCACCCTGACGATCCGCCGCTTCTCGGCCAAGCCCTTCACCCACAAGCAGCTCGTCTCCCTGGGGTCCTGCACCCAGGAGATAGTCGAGTTCCTCAGGGCCTGCGTGATCCTGCGCAAGAACGTCCTCATCTCGGGCGGCACGGGCTCTGGCAAGACCACCTTCCTCAACATGCTCTCCAACTTCATCCCCGAGGAGGAGCGGATCATCACGGTCGAGGACACGGCCGAGCTCAAGCTCATGCAGGAGCACTGGGTGCGCCTGGAGAGCCGGCCCCCCAACATCGAGGGCAAGGGCGAGATCACGATCAGGGACCTGGTCAGGAACTGCCTGCGCATGCGCCCGGACCGGATCGTCGTGGGTGAGTGCCGCGGGGCCGAGGCCCTCGACATGCTCCAGGCCATGAACACCGGCCACGAGGGGTCCCTGGCCACCATCCACGCCAACTCCCCCAACGACGCGATCTCGCGCCTGGCGGCCATGTGCCTGATGGCCGGCACCGAGCTCCCCATGTCGGTCTTGATCGACATGATCTCGAGCGCCGTGCACCTCTTCATCCAGCTCACCCGCTTCTCGGACGGCAAGCGCCGCGTCACCCACGTCACCGAGGTGGTCGGCCTGGAGGGCCTGAAGATCCTCACCAAGGACATC
>CAYLZQ010000350.1:0-3085 GCA_964388045.1 uncultured Elusimicrobia bacterium
ATAACTTCCCATTTTTGGACGCCGATGCATCCCGCCTGGCTGCGTTGCTCGTCGCCCAGCCTCGCAGCGCCCCGCTCGCTCTTCGCCGCCCCGCCCTCACCGCCCCCGCCGCCGCCTCATCGCGGAACTGCGCCACCTCGCCCAAGAGAACGGCTGGGCGGGCCTGGAATCCGCGCTCTCCTAAGGGCCCCATGGTATAATTAAGGACCGATCCCTCGAGTCCGGAGGCATACATGTCCGTCCTATTGTCCGTTCCGCTTTGGTTCACCCTGGCCGCCCTGGGGCTGGCGGTCTCTTTCCTGCCCCGTAAAACCGAGCTCTGTCTCGGCCGCCGCCTGGGCAGGCTTTCGCTAGTCGTCGGTGGCTTCAAGGGTCGTATCGCGGCGAGAAACATCAAGCTGGCCATGCCGGAGCTAGACCCCATCCAAGCCCGCAGGCTCCTGGAGCTCAACGCCGAGCACATGGGCCTGCTTTTCTTCGAGTACGCGCATCTCTTCTCCCCGATTCCCAGCCACTTCAGGCGCTACGTGGCGAAGAACGCCGTCCTCACGGGAACCGAGCATTGGCAAAGGGCCAGGCAGAAAGGCAAGGGCGTCATCTTCTTCTGCCCGCACATAGGCTTTTGGGAGATGATGGCCGCCTCCGCCGGGCTGGCGGGCCTAGAGCCCGTCGTCGTGACCAAGGTCCTCAAGCCCGCCTGGCTCGACAAGAAGATCACCGCCTGCCGCTCCTCGACCGGGGTCACGGCTGCTTACCATCCAGGCTCGATTGCGACCCTGCTGCGGGCCCTGCGAAAGGGTGGCACCGTCTGCTTCATGAACGACCAGTACGCGCGCCCGCCCATGGGGATTCCGGCGACGTTCTTCGGCCAGAGAGTGGACACACTTTCCGCGGTCGTCTCCCTCGCCAAGAGGACGGGCGCCGCGGTCCTGCCGGCCTACGGCTATCGCGACCCCTCGGGGGTCAACCGCGTGGTCATCGAGCCCGAACTGGAATTCGGCACCGCGCTCGAGGACGCCCGGGCGGGGACGCAGCTTGTCGCCGCGCACGTGGAAGGCTGGATCAGGCGCTATCCCGGGCAATGGCTGTGGATCCACCGGCGCTTCAAGAACGCCGTGCCCGCCTGAAGCCCCCGCCGCCGCCCCTCGAAGATCTTGCGCAGGCGCGCCGCCCAGGCGGAGCATCCGCAGCAGGATTCGGCGCCTGATCCTCAGGCTGAGAGCGGTGATCTCTTCGGAGGAAGGCTCGGTTGAAGGCGCAAAACGAAGCCGCCCCTCCTCCGGGACAAAGCCCTCGTCCGAGATCCTTCGGGGGGTTCACGAGGCACTTTCCCGACGGGTCGGGGCTCAGTAAGGAGTGGGGGAGGGCTGGACCTGGAAGAGAGGCCTGAGGTAGCCGTAGTAGAGCCTCTGCGCGAGCCTGTAGATGGAGTAGGAGACCAGGTAGGCCCCCAGGACGTCCACCGTGTAGTGGTTGTGGGAGAGGAGCACGCAGACCCCCATGACGAGGGAGCCGGCCAGGAGCGCGGCCTTGAGCCTCCTGGTCTCGAAGAAGAGGTGGAATAGGAAGGGGATCGAGGCGTGCCCGGAGAAGACGAACTCGTTCTGGAAGGTCCAGGTCCCCATCAGGCGCGAGAAGATGAAGTCGAGCTGGCCCATGTCCATCATCCCGGCTGGGGGGCCTATGGGGGAGAGGAAGATGAAGACGCTGCGAATCAGGAGGAAGAGGCTTAGGAGGAAAAGCAGGAAGGGGATCCGCCGGGGATAGTAGGCGATCGCGGCGGTCCCTGCGTAGAGGTGCAGGGCCAACCATCCCCAGGAGAGCATGGGGAGCACGTTGAGGACCGGCAGGCGCCTGAGCAGCCAGTCCGAGCCCGTGGGCAGGGTCCTGTGGTCCGCGGCCCAGCCGAGCTGGGTGTAGAGGCAGTAGGAGAGGACGAAGAGCCCCAGGACCCCCGAGAGGGTGATCACCCACCACTTGGTGTGCACCCCGTGCCACTCGTCCTTGATTTCTGCCAGCTCCTCCTGGGTGCTTTGCAGGAGCCTGAGCCTGAGCCTCTTGAGCTCCTCGGCAGACTCCAGGAAGCGCTGCTCCAGGCGCCTGAACTGCTCCTCGATGCTGTCGTTCTGGGCGGGCATGAAATTTCGGGAGGGATTATTATACCATGGGAGCGGTGAGTCCTTCCGCTCTTGGCGCCCAGGCTTCCTCAGGCCTCCTGGAGGAGGTCAGGGAGTTCCTCCTGGACTTGAGGCGCGAGCTGCCCCGGGTCTTTCCCGAGGCCTCCCGGGGCCGCCCCAGGCGCATCCCCTTCCGTGGGGGGGAGCTCGAGCTCAGGGTCGTGCGCGGGGCCTGCGCGCGCTCCAGCATCCGGGAGACTGAAGCAGGCCTCGAGATCCTGCGATCCGAGGAAGACGGGCTCAGGCCCCAGGACCTGCTCAGGGAGTGGTATCGGGAAAAGGCCAGGCAGGCCTTTTCCGAAAGGGCCGCCCACTGGGCTGGCCTCATGGGGGTGGGCTTTTCCGGAATCCGGATCAAGGACCAGAGGAGCTTGTGGGGAAGCTGCTCTCGGGCAGGGAAACTCAACTTCAACTGGCGCCTGGTGATGGCCCCGCCCGAGGTCCTGGACTATCTGGTGATCCATGAGCTCGCGCACCTTCTCGAGATGAACCACTCCAGGCGCTTCTGGGCCTGCGTCTGCGTCTGGTGCCCCGGGCATAAGGCCTTTCGCAAATGGCTGCGTGAGCACGGACAGGAGCTTCGAAGCGGGGTCAGGGGGAGAACAGCTCCCGGCCGTCCTCTCCCTTGAGGATGTGTTTCTCAACGTCTTCGGCTAGAAGAGGCAGGTTCTTTTCAGGCAGGCGAAGGCCGAGAGCTCCTGCGACGGGGTCATGGTCGGGCGGGCGGGACTAGGAACCTGGAGAGGGTCATGGAGGACTCGATCGATCCGCCGTATGTGCCCAGGGCGGCTGAGCGGCGCGAGACCCTGCTCAGGCACTTCGAGCTTGAGATCCTCTACCAGGGGGCAAGGTTGGCGGCCCTCAACATGCGTCGGATCGTGGTCTGGTACACGGCGGGCCTTTCGGAC
>CAYLZQ010000351.1:0-3083 GCA_964388045.1 uncultured Elusimicrobia bacterium
CTTGTATTCCTTGATCGAGCGGTGCTGGACCTGGCGGTGGCCGGCGATCGCGCCAGTGGCCTTCTCCACGAGCTGGTGCTGGAGGCTCTTGATCATGCTCTGGGCGAAGAGGATCGCGGCCAGGCCGCAGGCCATGGAGGCCGTGGTGATCAGGCTCCTGCGGCGGTTGCGCCAGACGTTGCGCCAGGCAAGCATCAGCATCCCGGGACCTTCCTCCGGGCGCGCCGAGTCCGGGGCATTTTTACCTGACGCCTTTCTGGAGTCTTGAGAGGCTGAAGAAGTCCTCCCCCAGCGGGAGATCGAACTCGAGCTCGTGGTATTGGAGCATGGTCTTCTGCCCGGGCTTCCTGGCCGGCAGGCACTCCAGGCGCGCGGGCACCAGGACCCCGCCCATGCGCTTGATGTCGGAGAGGACGATCGTGCGGATCAAGTCCCCGCGCTCGCTGAAGTCCTCCTCCCGCAGCGGCACGGCCTCCTGGGTCTTGTAGAGGGCGACCCAGAGGACGATCCTGCCCCAGACCACCGGGGCCTCGGGCTTGGGCAGCCCCTCGATCTTGTAGACCGCGCGGTCCGCCTCCTGGGTCTTCTCAAGGAGCCTGTGCTCGTAGTCCTTGGCGATGGAGTCGGCCTTGACGATGTCCTCGTAGGTGAAGTCGGAGCCCATCCAGGAGCTGTGCATCATGGTCGGGGGGACCTTGATCACCCGCTCGACCTTGGGCATCCAGAGCCACATCTCGTTCTTGCGCCTGAGGGTGATGTTCCCCCTGTCCTTGGGAGGGGAGTGGATCCGTATGAAGGCCATCTCCCGGCCTTGGTTCCAGCCCTCCACCTCCAGGGACCTCTTCCACTGGGGGGTGACGATGGTCATGGTCAGGCGCCCGCGGCTGGAGTTGCCCCTCAGGGCCTTGTTGGCCTTGTCCACGAGCTCGGTGAGGCCGGGCTCCTGCCTGGAGGGGGCGGCCTTGGCGGCCTCGGGAAGCGCTCCAGGCGCGCTCTCTGTCCTGACCGGTTCCGCGGTGAGGGCTGCTGCCGGCGCTGCGAGCAGAAGAAAGAGAGCGAGCGTCCTGGCGAGCATGCCCTGATTCTAAACAAATATGAGGCTTCAACGCCAATGCCCGTCGCAGGGGCCGCCGGCTATCCAGGCACGAGCCTCCAGAGGCGGAAGACCTCGCTCAAGCCCTTGAGCTGGATGCTGAAGGACTCCCTGCGGGCCGGGTGCCGCGCGAGAGCCTCCAAGGCCGCCGCCTCCGAGACAAGGGCCTCGGTCGTCACCACGTCCCCCCCCTGGCTCTCGTTCTGGACCCTGGCCGAGACGTTGACCACCGTCCCGAAGTAGTCGAGGAGGCCTCCCGCGTTGATCGCGATGGCCGGTCCCTGGTGGACTCCCAGCTTGATGACCACCGCGGGCTTGGGCGCAAGCCGCGCGTTTAACTCCCCCACCCGCTCCTGGGTCTCCAGGGCTGCCTCCAGGGCGTCCGCCCCCGAGGGGAATACCGCCATCACCGCGTCCCCGATGGTCTTGACCACGGCCCCCCTGCGGCGCCTGACGATCTCGAAGAGGTAGTCGAAGTGGTCTCTCACCAGGGCGTAGGCGGTCGCGTCCCCTATCCTCTCGTAGAGGGCGGTCGAGCCCTTGAGGTCAGAGAAGAGGATCGCGACGTTCTTGACGGCGATCTCGACCCCGGGGGAGAGCACCTCGGAGGAGAAGAGGTCCCTGAACTCCTGGAGCATGGTGACCAGGGAGGCCTTGGCCCCCTTCTCCTTCCAGCCCTCGCGCTCCAGGCGCGCCAGGACCGGCTCCTGGCCCGCCTGGAGGATGAGGCGCACGCCTCCCGGCCTGAAGGAGACTTCTCCCTGCTCCCGGCTGAGGGAGGACTCGAGCGCGATCTCCGAGGGCCCCTCCGCCGAGGGCCGCAGCCGCAGCCCGGCCTTGGCCGTGAGGTTCCTAAAGAGGTAGGACTCGGGCCCCAGCTCCAGCTCGAGCACGCGGGCCTTGCCGGGCGCAAGAGAGACCTGGGCCACGGCGAAGGGGGTCTGGGAGGGGTTTCCAACGCAGTGGACGTGTAAGACCACCGGCCGCACCGTGGGGCTGACAGAGAAGCGCAGCTCCACGGTCTCGTCGAAGTTGACCCCGTAGTCCGCCTCGCAGGCCGGGCAGTGGGAGGAGTTCTTGAGGGCCGAGAGGCTGGCAATCCTTTCTGTCGCGGCCGAGCAGTTGGGGCAGAGGAGCTCCCAACTCATGTCCAGGAGCCCGGCCTTGACGGAGTGGAGGAAGGCCCTCAGGACCTCCAGGCGCTCAAGGCCCCAGAGGTCGGCGAGCTCGAAGGGCCTCATCCGGGAGAGCTCGTCGTCGTAGGCCCAGCGGATGTGGGAGATGAGCCGCTCGCGGACCGGAGCGGCCAGGGGAGCCTTCCCCAAGGTCTCGGCCTTGCGGGCCAGGGCCGAGTCATAGGGCGAGCTCCTGCTTCGGCGCTGCGGGAAGGGCTCCCCCCGGCTTTTGAGCTCGGAATCCAGGCCGCGGATCAAGGCCTCGGCCCGGGAGAGGAGTCTTGGCCCGGCCCGGGAGCGCGCAAGGAGAGAGCCCAGGGCGTTTCTCGGGAAGAACTCGTAGGCCAGGCGGAGCCGGCAGCCCCCGCCCTCCCGGGAGAGCTCGATGCCCCCCTCGAAGCGCTCCAGGGGTCCCGAGGAGAACTCCCGGAAGGCCCTGTAGAAGCGCCCCTCCGCCCATTCGAAGGGGAGCTCCCTCCAGGACATGGGCAGGCCCCAGAGCCTGGCCCTGACCTGGAGCGAGTAGTCCCTCGAGACTGACTCGATCCTCACCGCGGGCAGGCCCAGGGCCTTGTTGAAGCGGTTGGTGTTTGAGAGCAGGGGCCAGAGCTCCTCGGGGGAGGAGGAGAGGAGGAGCTCCCGGCGCAGGGAGATGGCTTTGGAGGGCATGATGCGGCTGATTCTACTACATCGCTATGGCAAAAGGCTGGGTGCTACATGGATTGACCCAAGAGGCGTTTTGCCTCCGACTGGTTGTGCGCCCGGCAGAGCAGCCGGATGTTAGCCGGATCATCCGAGCGGCCGCCTAGGGCCCG
>CAYLZQ010000352.1:0-3082 GCA_964388045.1 uncultured Elusimicrobia bacterium
TGAGCGCGGACCCGGAGGTCTCCCTCGGGATCCGCCGCCTCAGCAGGCCCCTCCTCGACCCCCAGGGCCAGGGGATCCTGCCACCCTCGGCTTCGACCCAGAGCGTGCGCGTGGCCCTCTTCGCCGGGAAGGATGGCCGGCCCTCCGCGATCACGAGCCTGCGCCTGAGGGCCAATTCCCCCTTCAGCCTGGCGGCCGGGGGGGAGACGCTCCTCAGGGAGGAGTCCTCCCTGGAGGCCTGGGAGATCTCCTGGAGGGCCGAGTCAGGCCTCGTGGAGGTTCGCGACCCCGCGCGCAACATCCGCTACGCGGCCCGCGCCTCCTTCCGGATCGTCCCCTCGGCCCGCCTGGGCTCCGTGCTCATCCAGGGGGCTCGCCTGACCCAAGTCCCCTCGGGCCTGGACCGCGGGGACAGGGAGCTGCGCGGGAGCCTCGAGGTCATCCCCGGGGCGCAGGGATTCCTCCTGCTCAACGAGCTCCCCCTCGAGGACTACCTCTACGGCGCGGTCGGGGCCGCCCTCCCGCAGGCAAGCCCCCTGGAGGCCTATAAGGCCCAGGCCGTCCTTTCCCGGACCAGCGCCCTCTGGGCCATGGCCCAGGCAGGCCCCGAGGCAAGCCCTCTCTGCGATTCTCCCCACTGCCAGAGCTACCTGGGCGCGAGTTCCGAGATGCGCCAGGCCTCGGAGGCCGTGGCCGCAACCGAGGGCATGGTCCTGACCCTGGAGGGCAGGCCTGCCAGGGTCTTGGCCCACGAGAACTGCGGGGGCCTTACCGAGGACGGCGGGGAGGCTCCCGGAGGGGGGCTGGCGCACCTGGTCTCGGTCCCGGACGGGCCCTGGGAGGTCAGGCTCCAGAGCCCGCTGGCCCTGGAGCGATGGACGCACGAGTTCCCTCCGCGCCAGGCCTACTGCGCGGCAGGACTCCCCCCGGCCCAGTCCCGCTGGATCCGCCTCCTGGAGACCCGGGAGCTCGAGCGCCGGGCCGGGCGCTGGAAGCAGATCGGGGCCATCCGCCGCCTACGGGCCGCTCGCCGCACGGCCACGGGAAGAATCCTGGCCCTGGAGGTCGTGGGCAGCCGCGCCTCCCTCACCCTGGAGGGGGAGTCCATCTCGGACTTCCTCTCCCCTGGCTCCCTGCGCTCGACCCTCCTGACGATCCAGCCCCTCGGGGAAGGGCCCAGCCACTTCATCCTCTGGGGCGCCGGGACAGGCTCGGGCCTGGGGATGTGCCTGGCGGGGGCGGTCGGCCAGGCCAGCCTCGGCCGCGACTGGCGCCAGATCCTGGCCCACTACTTCCCCAGGCTTGCGGTTGAGAAATTCTGGTAGCCGTGGAGCGCCTTAAGATAGTCCACGTGATCACCCGTCTGGACCTGGGGGGAGCGCAGCAGAACACCCTTTACACGGCCTCCCACCTGGGCCCAGGCTTCGACTGCCTTCTGATCGCGGGCGAGGGGGGGATCCTGGACGCTCAGGCCAGAAGTCTCGAGGAAAGCGGAGCCTTGCGCCTTAAGCTCCTCGACTCCCTGGTCCGGGAGCCGAGCCCCATGAGGGACCTCCTCGCCCTGCTTGAGCTGGCCCGGATCTTCGCCGCGGAAAGGCCCCAAGTCGTCCACACCCACAGCTCCAAGGCCGGGATCCTGGCCCGCCTGGCCGCCCTGGCCGCCGGGGTGCCCGCGATCGTCCACACCTACCACGGCTTCGGCTTCCACGACTTTCAGCCCCCGGGACTCAGGAGCCTCTTTCTATGGCTTGAGCGGCTCTGCGGCCTCTTCACGGACCGCCTGGTCTTCGTCGCAAGGGCCAACCAGGAAACGGCCCTCCGGCACGGGCTGGGCAAACCCCAGGGGCATGTCCTGATCAGGTCCGGGATCAAGCTCTCGGATTTCCCGGCCAGGCTCTCGGACCGGGCCGCCAAGAAGGCCTCCCTGGGCCTGGGACGGCACAAGAGCCTGGTCACCTCGGTAGGCAACCTCAAGCCCCAGAAGAATCCCGCTGATTTCGTGGCCATGGCGCAGGCGGTGAGCGCCCAGTCCCCGGAGACCGAGTTTCTCTTCGTGGGAGACGGCCCCCTGCGCGAGCGCCTGGAGGCCCGGATACTCGCCTCAGGCCTTAACCGCCGCCTGACCCTGGCCGGCTGGAGAAGGGACGCAGCCGAGATCCTGGCGGCCAGCGATGTCTTCGTCCTGACCTCCCTCTGGGAGGGCCTGCCGCGGGCCCTCCTGGAGGCCATGAGGTCCGGAGTGCCACCGGTCTGCTACGCCACCGACGGGATCCGCGACGTGATCGCGGACGGCGAGAACGGCTTCCTGGTCCGGGCGGGAGACGTCCCGGAGCTCTCCCGGAGGGTCCTGGAGCTCCTCAGAGACCCGGCCCTGCGCCTGAGACTGGGCGAGCAGGCCGCGCGGACCATCACCGAGGAGTTCGACATAGACCTGATGGTGCGCGCTCAGGAGAGGCTCTACCTCGGCCTCCTGTGACCAACTTTCTATTGACCGGGAACCCTGGCCGCACTATCCTAATTAGCATGAAGGTCGGAGCCCCGTCCCAGGCCAAGCAGCTGCGGGTCCTCATCGTGGACGACGAGCAGGATTTCGTGGAGATCCTCTCGATGCGCCTGGAGGCCTCGGGGGCCTTTAGCGTCGCAAAGGCCTTCGACGGGGAGGCAGGCCTCCAGAAAGCCCGCTCCTTCAAGCCGCACGTCGTCCTCCTCGACCTCCTGATGCCGAAGCTCGACGGCTGGGAGCTCTGCCAGCGCCTGCGCTCCGAACCTGAGACCCGGAACATCCCGCTCGTCGTCATCACGGCCGTCCGCACCGAGGAGGCGCAAGCGCGGGCCCGCGCCATGGGCATCCGGAGGATTCTCTTCAAGCCCTTCGACTACCGCCAGCTCGTCGAGCTCCTCAAGGGGACCCTCCCGAATCACGCCCCGAGGCCGGGGCTATCCCTGTCCTAGTGCTGATCATCCCTTGACCGCGGCGATAAGAGCCTATCCCAATACCATCCTCCGTCGCGAAATCGCGGATAGCGCGCCGAGCCGAGGCGCGCGAGACGAGCATACTGAACGGCAGGAAGTATGTGAGTCG
>CAYLZQ010000353.1:0-443 GCA_964388045.1 uncultured Elusimicrobia bacterium
CGGCCGATGCGCCTGCGCCAGGAGATCGTGCTCGGGATCGGCGGGGTGCGCCTCCTGCGCGTCCTCAAGATCCCGGCAGCGGTCTACCACGCCAACGAGGGCCACTCGGCCTTCCTCTTCCTGGAGCTTATCCGCGAGCTGGTGGCAGGGGGGAAGTCCTTCGCCGAGGCGGCTCGGGAGGTGGCGGGGGGCACGGTCTTCACGACCCATACTCCCGTCGAGGCGGGGCACGATGTCTTCGACGAGCAGCTCATCGCCGAGTACTTCCGAGGCACCTGGCCCTCACTGGGTTTGAGCGAAGAGCAGTTTTTGGAGCTCGCCCGACATGGCATTTGAACTTTGCACGAGCCGGCCCGCTGCGTCGCGAAAAACACCTGGGAGAGCCTTCACCTCACGGGCGCGCTGTTTGCACCCACTAGCGAACGCAAGCAGGGCAAGAGTTA
>CAYLZQ010000353.1:453-3065 GCA_964388045.1 uncultured Elusimicrobia bacterium
AATCCGCACTTCGGATCGACGCGGAACCCGTGGGATCTCGCCCGGATCCCGGGCCAGCCGGGCTGGAACATGACGGCTCTCGCCCTCAGGCTCTCGGGCCGCAGGAACGCGGTCAGCCGCAGGCACGGGGAGATCACCCGGCGGATGTGGCGCAGGCTCTGGCCCCAGAGACCCGAGGGGGAGGTTCCCATCGGGCAGGTGACCAACGGGGTGCATCTGGCCACCTGGGTCCACCAGCAGTTGGGCTGGATCTTCTCCAAGTACCTGGGAGAGGACTGGCGGGAAAACCAGGATGATCCCGCCCTCTGGTCGCGGGTGGGGGCGATCCCGGATGAGGAGCTCTGGCGCTTTCACCTGCGCGCCAAGGGCGAGATCTTCGACCTTTTGCGCTCCAGGGCCCGCAGGCGCTGGATGAGGGGGGAGGCGGAGCCATCCCAGGTCCTGGCCCAGGGCTCGCTTCTGGATCCCGCCGCCCTCACGATCGGTTTCGCCAGGCGCTTCGCGGGCTACAAGAGGGCGACCCTGATCCTCCGGGATTTGGAGAGGCTCAAGAAACTTCTGCTGGACCGCTGGTGTCCGGTGCAGCTCGTCTTCGCCGGCAAGGCCCATCCCGACGACGACGGGGGTAAGGCCCTGATCCAGCAGATCTACCGCCTCGCCAGGGACCCCGCCTTCGGCGGACGCATCGCCTTCGTAGAGGATTACGACATGCACGTGGCCCGCTACTTCGTCCACGGCTGCGACCTCTGGCTCAACACCCCCCTGGCCCCCTATGAGGCCTGCGGGACCAGCGGAGAGAAGGCCGCGGTCAACGGGGTCCCGTCCTTGAGCGTCCTTGACGGCTGGTGGGAGGAGGGCTACAACGGGGCCAACGGCTGGGCCGTGGGCAAGCCGGGGGGGCGGGGCTCCGGGGAGGCCGACGCGGCCGACGCCGAGGAGATCTACCAGGCCCTGGAGAACCGGATCGTGCCCCTCTTCTACGAGCGCCAGGACGGCATCCCTCACGGCTGGGTCAGGGTCATGAAGGAGGCGATCCGCAGCGTCGCCCCCCGCTTCTGCGGAGACAGGATGGTCAAGGAGTACGTGGAGGGTTCCTACCTGCCGGCCCTGGCTTCCTCGGTCGCGCAGGTACGACCTTAACGGTCCTTTTCTCGACCCTCCCTTGCGCGGAATGGGAAGCGGGGGTATACTTCCAGCGAGGGTCTATGATCCTATCGGGGCTTCTCCTTTGGACGGTGGCTGCGTATGCCCTCTCCCGGGGGGAGGGGGTGGTGGTGCATTTCAAAGACGATGCCAGTCTTTCAGGTGTGCTCGTGGAGCTTTCCGGGCAAAGGATCACGGTGGAGTTGGGCGGGGCTCAGGCGAGCTGGCCCATGGATTTGGTCGAGCGCATCGAGCGCAGGCGGACCGATGTCGAGGCATTCAAAGAGCTGGAGAGGGAAGCCCGATCAGACCCGGCCAAAATCAGGAGGCTTGCGCAGTTTGCGCGCGCCAAGGGGCTCCATACCTGCTACAACCGCTTGGTAGAAGAATGGGGGCTTGCCGTGGAGCCAAAGGCTTTTCTGTCCTTTTTCGAAGCCTCTTTGCCAGAGGAGAGGCAGGCTCAGAGCGTCCTCCACAGGCCGGAAAGGCCGGCGCCAGGGATCCCAGAGATCCGCATCGTCGAGTCCCCTCCTCAGGCGGCCACAATTTTCATTCCCGTGGCTTTTGCCGCCCCGCGGGTCCTGACCAAGGAGGACCAGGAGGTCTTTATTAAGGAACTAGAGGCCAGGCGGGAGGTTTTCCGGCGTAGAGTGAAGAGTCCCATGGAGGAATGGCAGTTCCGCTTCCAGGAGGCTTTGGATCGCCGCGCCCACGGGCTGCCGTTTGCCTCGGAGCCGTTCTGATTATTTCTCAGTGGAGGGTTTCCTACCTGCCGTCCCTGGCTTCGCCGGTTGCCCGTAGTTTATGAAAGGAAAGCGCTGCGTCTCTTGTCGTCACTGACCAAAGGCCAGGCGCCTAGCTGTCCACCTCTTCCAGGACTTCCCCCTTGTCGTCGAGGACCAGGAAGGCGGCTTTCTCCCGGGCCTCTTGGGCCTCCTCCCTGCCCCGGTAGGCGCTTTCCACGGCCTCCCCCTGGGTCTCGAAGTCCCCCAGGTGCCTTAAGGCCTTGTGGTCTCGCCGGACCACCCGGAACCAACCCTTCTCAAGAGGCTTTTGTTCGTAGAGGCCCTGGATGTCGTCGGGGATATCATGGGGGGCGTAGCGCCGCAGGAAGAGGAGCAAGGCCCAGGCGGCCAGGAAGGCGAGGGCGAGGTAGTATAAGATCAGAGGGATCATCGCCGGCCCGAGGCTCTTTTTGGGATCTCCAGGGCGAGGAGCTCTGTCTGCTGTCGTATCTGCGGCCGCTCGACGGCTGTCCGACGTACATTGAGTACTTCAAACGGGGCGACGCCATCCCGACGCGCCTCTGTCCGATTCATTCGGGCACCTTCAAGCAGCGCGCGCACCGTGCAGTGCAGGGGTTGCTGAGCGCGCTCGGAGAAGGATTCAAGGCAATGTTCCGCTGACGCGCGCCGTGTGCAGCCCCCGAAACCCTCGGGGCGCGCTGGACGTATCAGGTAACATCACAG
>CAYLZQ010000354.1:0-3059 GCA_964388045.1 uncultured Elusimicrobia bacterium
GCGGAAGCGCGCGCGCCGAACTCTGGGATGGCAATCGGCGTTTCTTCGGCACCCTTCATATCATGAAGGAGCCGAAGTTCCTCAACTACCGTGACCAGGTCAAGTGGCTCCCGACGCTCGTCGTCACCCCGCTGGGAAGCCCAGAGGACGACCTGCGAATCAAGCAGAGTATTGTGACGGAGTTGAACTTCGTTGAGAAGGATCACATCCCGTGGCCTGCCTACGTGAAGGCCGAGGAGATCTACACGAAATTCCAGAGGATGACGACCTCGGATCCCACAGACCCGGCCTACCTTCCGCACATCTCGAGGGACATTTGGTGATCGTGTAGTCGGGTCGGCGGCCGTCAGCGGCGCTGGTCTTCGGCGTCGATGACGCGCTCTGTTTCTGCCTCCCACGCACGGAGCAGCCGTAGCACCTTCCGGTAGTTCCTGATCGCCGCCCGCAGGAGGGCGGCTTGCCGCGGCGAAACCATACGGTGGACCAGCTTGCCGCCTTTCATGTGGCCCCACTCATAGTACGGGCCGTGGCGGGCGGCGGGCTCCTGGGCACAGCGGCACCCGGGTTTCCCGCAGAGCTTCATGCGCCGGAGGAGGGTACCCGAGCAGAGGTCGTCCACGGCCTGGATGGCCTCGCGGATCCGGGCGATCCGCGCGCGGGCGTGCCGGAGGAGGGTGGCGTGGGGTCGGGGTGACATAAAGCTTGACAGCCTCCTGTGTCTGTCGCTAATAATAGCGACAGCATGGCGAGAAGGCAAGCAGTTTCGCGCCGTGGCGGTCCGGGGCCCTTGACCCTCCGCACTGAGCGGCTGGGCCCCTTGCCGATCATCAACCACGTCCTCCACCGGATGGGACTCGAGGCGGTCCTGGACACGTACGTGCCCACCACGGATCGCCGGTGCGAGCTGTCGCAGGCGCGGGCCCTGGGGGTCCTGCTGCGGTCCGTCATCGTGGAGCGGGAGCCGATCTACCGGCAGCAGGAGACGGTCCGGACGTTCGCCCCGGCGATGTACGGGCTGGCGCCCGCGGAGGTGGAGGCCCTGGGGGACGATCGCATCGGCCGGGCGCTCGACCGGCTGTTCGATGCCGACCGGGCCGCGCTGTTGACCGCGGTGGTCGTGGCCGTGGGCCGACGCTTCGGGGTCCGCTTCACCCAGCTCCACAACGACTCGACCACGATCCACTTCTGCGGCCAGTACCGCGCCGCGCGGGGGCGGCGGCTCCGGGGCCGGCGAGCCCCCTGGATCACCTACGGCCACTCCAAGGACCATCGACCGGACCTCAAGCAACTGCTGTTCGCGCTCACCACGAGTGCGGACGGCGGAGTGCCCGTCCAGTTCCGCTGCGCGGACGGCCAGACCAACGACTCACAGACGCACATCGAGACGTGGGACGCCCTCCGGCAGGTGGCGGGGCGGCCGGACTTCCTCTACGTGGCGGACTCCAAGCTCTGCACCCGGGAGAACATGGACCACATCGACCGACAGCGTGGGCGGTTCGTGACCGTCCTGCCCCGGTCGCGGCTCGAGGACCGGGAGTTCCGGAAGTGGGTCCAGACCCACGAGCCCGCCTGGGAGCAGGTCTGGGACCGACCGAACCCCCGGCGGAAGGGCGGCCCCCGGGACCGGTGGTACGTCTGCCGGGCGCCGTTGCCCTCGCGGGAGGCGTGGCCGGTGATCTGGGTCTGGAGCCCGCTCCTCGCCCTGCGGCAGGAGCAGAGCCGCCGGGAGCGGCTGGCGACGGCCCGCGAAGCCCTCGACGAGCTGCGGGGGCGACTCGCCAGTCCGAAGACCCGGCTCCGCACGGCCCGGGAGGTGGATCGGCGGGTCGAGCAGCTCCTCGCCCACCACAAGGTCGGCCGCTACCTGCACGTCCGCCGGACGGAGCGGGAGGAACACCGGTTCCGCCAGTGGCGGCGGGGGCGGCCAGGGCCCCAGACGGCCTACCGCAAGCTCACCCGCCGACGCTGGGATGTGGCGTGGACGCTGGACGACGCCGCGCTCGCCTACGACCGCAAGAGCGACGGGATGTACCCGCTCTTGACCAACGACCGCACCCTGCCCCCCGCCCAAGTCCTGGAGGCCCACAAGGGCCAGCCGACGATCGAGAAGCGCTTCGAGCAGGTGAAAGCGGTCCACGAGATCGCGCCGGTCTTCCTCAAGAACGAGGGGCGGATCGAGGCGCTGTTCACGCTGTATTTCCTTGGCTTGCTCGTGCAGGCGTTGATCGAGCGGGAGTTACGATTGGCGATGCAGCGTGAGCAGATCCCGGAGCTGCCGCTGTACCCGGAGCAACGGCGCTGCAAGCGCCCGACCACGGAACAGGTCCTGCGGCTCTTCAGCCTCGTCGAGCGGCACGTGCTGCTCGCAGACGGCCAGCCCGTGCAGGTCTTCGAGGCCGAGTTGACCGACCTCCAGCATCAGGTGCTCGCCCTTCTCGGCGTTCCCGAGCGGGCCTTCCGGCCCTCGGCATAGCCGCTCGGAACCTCTCGGATATTGCCCCCGAGAAGTGCGGAAAGTCCGTCAGACCCGAACGCGTCCTCATCAATCCCGACAGCGGTCACTGCCCCAACCGCTTCCCGGCCCGCGTCGAGGAGATCATCTACCAGGGAGACCACTTGCGGGTGCGCGCGACCGTCTGCGGCAGGGACGACTTCATGATCAAGATCCCTCGGTCGGCGGATGGGCCGCCGATCGCCCGCGGGCAGACCCTGACCGTGGGGTGGAACCCACGGGATTGCCGTGCCCTGGACGCGCTCGACACCCGGGCGGGACGGACATAGAATGCGGTTCGGTGCAGACACCTGCACGGGCCGGGAGCACAGCCACACGAGGAGGTGCGTCATGCGAGACGTGTTGATCGCCCTCGCTGTCGTGGGAGTCGCCATCGCCGGGCTCCTGGGCCCGGCCCCGGCGGCGGCCCAGGACACTATCACCGTGACCTCCTGGGGAGGCGCGTACCAGGAGAGCCAGCGGAAGGCGTACTTCGAGCCGTACCTGGCGAAGACCGGAGTCAGGGTCCTCGAGGACGAATGGGGCGGGGACCTGGCCCAGATTCGCG
>CAYLZQ010000355.1:0-3054 GCA_964388045.1 uncultured Elusimicrobia bacterium
AGGACATGGACCCTCCGATCGTCATGAAGGCCAACCCCGAGGACCAGCCCATCCTGTGGATCGCCCTCTCGGGGAGGGTGCCCGTCAAGGAGATCATGGTCTACGCCCAGGACCGGTTGAAGAACCGCTTCCAGACCGTGCCCGGGGTGGGGGAGGTCTTCCTGGGGGGCTTGATCCCCAGGAACCTCAGGGTCTGGCTCGACGCCGAGAGGATGGCGGCCAAGGAGATCACCGTGGAGGACGTCCTGGCCGCGATCCGCCGGGAGCACGCCGAGGTCCCGGCAGGCCAGATCGAGACCCCGCTCAAGGAGTACAGCGTCAGGACCCTGGGCGAGATCCAGGACCCCGAGAGGTTCGGGGAGCTCCTGATCACCCACCGCGGGGCTCAGCCCATCCACGTCCCCATCCCCCTGAGGGAGTTGGCCGTCATCGAGGACGGGCTCGGGGACTTCAGGCGCATCTCCCGCACCCAGGGGGAGCGCGCGGTCGGCCTGGGCATCCGCAAGCAGCGCGGGGCCAACGCCGTGGAGGTCGCCCGCAGGGTGAAGGAGCGCCTGGAAGAGGTGAAAAAGACCCTTCCCGCGGGAATGAAGATCGGGGTGAACTTCGACTCCACGCGCTTCATCAAGGAGGCGGTCCACGAGCTCAACTTCAACCTTCTGCTCTCGGCCCTTCTCACCTCCCTGGTCTGCTGGCTCTTCCTGGGCTCCTGGTCCTCGACCTTAAACATCCTCCTCGCCATCCCCACCTCGGTCCTGGGGACTTTCATCGTGACCTACTTCCTGGGCTTTACCCTCAACACCTTCACCCTCCTGGGCCTGACTCTCGCCATCGGGATCGTAGTGGACGACGCCATCATGGTCCTCGAAAACATCGTGCGCCACCGGGAGCGGGGCAGGGAGCGGGTGGCCGCGGCCATCTACGGGGCCCGCGAGATCACCTTCGCCGCCCTGGCCGCGACCGTGGCGATCCTGGCCGTCTTCCTCCCGGTCGTCTTCATGAAGGGGATCGTGGGGAAGTTCTTCTACCAGTTCGGGGTCACGATCTCGGCCGCGGTGATGTTCTCCCTCCTGGAGGCCCTGACCCTGGCGCCGATGCGCTGTTCTCAGTTCCTGGAGGCGGGGGAGAGGGTGAGCTTTCTCACCCGCGCGGTGGAGGCAGGCTTCTCGGGTCTCTCCCGGCTCTACCGGCGAGTGCTCTCCGCGTGCCTGGACAGGCGCTGGAGCGTGGTGGCGTTGAGCCTGCTTCTCTTCGGCCTCTCCCTGAGGTTCATGAAGGGCCTGCGCAGGGAGTTCGTCCCCTCCCAGGATCAGTCCATGTTCCTCATGAGGCTTCAGACCCCGGTCGGCTCCTCCATGGAGTTCACGGACTCCAGGTTCAAGCAGGCCGAGTCCTGGCTCATGTCCCAGCCTGCCGTCGCCCGCTACTACTCGGCTGTGGGCGGCTTCGGGGGCGGGGAGGTGACGACCGGGATGGTCTTTTTGACCCTGAAGCCCCCGGCCGAGCGGCCTGTGGGCCCCGGCGGGCCCCTCACCCAGGCCCAGTTCATGGCCATTGCCCGCAAAGAGCTCAACAAGATCCCCGACATCAAGGCCATCGTCATAGACTTCTCCCAGGGAGGCTTCGCGGCCTCGCGGGGCTTTCCCATCGAGTTCTCGGTGCGGGGCCCGGACTGGGAGAAGCTTTCCCGTGTCTCCCAGGAGTTGGCCGGCAGGCTCGAGGCGACCGGGGAGGCGATCGACGTGGACACGGACTACCGCACCGGGATGCCCGAGGTGCGGGTCGCCCCGGACCGGGCCAAGGCCTACGCCCGCGGGGTCTCCATCGCCTCGATCGGAACAGTGATCAACGCCATGGTGGGCGGGGTGAGGGCCGGGCTCTTCACGGACAAGGGCCGGCGCTACGACATCCGGGTGAGGGCCCGGACCCAAGACCGCCTGAGGCCCGAGGACATATCCCGGTTCTATGTCCGCAACAGCCGCGGGGAGATGATCCGCCTCTCCGAGGTAGTGGCGATCGCGGAGAGGCCGGCCCTCCTCCACATCACCCGCAAGGACCGCGAGCGCTCCGTCGGCATCTCCGCGAACGTGGCCCCGGGAAGGTCCCAGGCCGCGGTCCTTGAGACCGTCGAGCGCCTCTCCCGCGAGATCCTCCCCGAGGACACCCACATCGTCTTCTCGGGCTCCTCCCAGGCTTTCCGTGAGTCCTTCCAGAGCCTGCTCTTCGTCCTGCTCCTGGGCATCCTGGTCGCCTACATGGTCCTGGGGGCTCAGTTCAACAGCTTCATCCACCCCCTGAGCGTGCTCTTGGCCCTCCCCTTCAGCGTCTCAGGGGCCTTCCTCGCCCTTCACCTCGCGGACAAGAGCCTCAACGTCTACTCGATGATCGGGCTCATCCTCCTCATGGGGATCGTGAAGAAGAACTCCATCCTGCTGGTGGACTTCACGAACCAGCGCCGCAGGGAGGGCCTGGGGGTGCGCGAGGCCCTGCTCGAGGCCTGCCCGGTGAGACTCCGGCCAATCCTCATGACCTCGGTCGCGACCATCGCGGCGGCGGTGCCGCCGGCGCTCGCCCTGGGCCCGGGGGCTGAGCTCAGGATCCCAATGGCCGTGACCGTGATCGGCGGGGTCCTGGTCTCGACCCTGCTCACCCTCTTCGTGGTCCCCTGCGCCTACAGCCTTCTCTCGAGCCTCGAGAGCCACCGCCACGACAGGGACCTCAGGGAGGCCCTCAGGCAGTTGGGCGAGCTTCCCCGGGAGCGTCAGGCCTCGCAGGCAGAAGGCAGCGGTAAAGAAAGCCGGTCCTTTCCACAGTCTGCTCCAGGCTGAACTCAGCCAGGGCCCGCTTCCTCCAGGAATCGGCCGCGGCCTTGGCCTCTTGCGGGTGGTCCAGGACCCAGGCCAGGCGTTTGGCGAGGGCCTGGGAGTCTCCTGGAGGGAAAAGGAAGCGGGAGGCCTCCCCGAGCCCCTTGAGGAGTTCCCGGTTTCCCGCCATGTCCGAGGCCACGACCGGGATTCCCATGGCCAGGGACTCGCGCAGGGCTCCCGAGAGTCC
>CAYLZQ010000356.1:0-3022 GCA_964388045.1 uncultured Elusimicrobia bacterium
TCGAGGGGGGGGCAAGGGAGATCATGCTCCTGGGGCAGACCGTCAACAGCTACCGCTCGGCCCACGGGGGACGGGAGCTTCGCTTCGCGGGCCTCCTGCGCCTCCTCGACCGCCTCCCGGGGCTTGGGCGCCTGCGCTTCATGAGCCCGCATCCCTATTACCTCGACGACCGGATGATCGAGGCCATGGCCGAATGCCGGAGCGTCTGCGAGGCCCTGCACCTGCCGGTCCAGTCCGGATCGGACCGGATCCTCAAGCTCATGAGGCGCAACTACACCCGGGCCTCCTATCTCGAGAAGGTGGAAAGGCTGCGCAGGGCCCTCCCCGCGATTGTGCTTTCCACGGACATTATAGTAGGATTCCCGAGCGAGAGCGAGGCGGACTTCCAGGAAAGCCTCTCCCTCTTGGAGGTCCTGGGCCCCGCCTCGGCCTACACCTTCAAGTATTCGCCGCGGGAGGGCACGGAGTCCGCCTCATGGACCGACGATGTCCCCCGCGGGGTGAAGGAGAGGAGGCTCTCACGCTTAAACGAGCTGCTCGACAAGCTGGCCGCGGCCGCCCTGCGGTCGCAGAAGGCGAGGAAGGTCGAGGTCCTCGCCGAAGAAGCGGGTTTCGGGCGCAGCCGGGAGGGGTTCAAGGTGAAGTTCTCCGGCCCCTCCTCCCCCGGGGAGCTGGTCACGGTCAGGATCACCGGGGCCGCGCGCCGGACCCTGCTGGGAGAAAGAGATGAGCCCTAAGAACGAGAAAACCGCGCGGCGCCCGGAGCGGCGCCGCCACCAGCGCTTTCCGGTCATGGAGGGGATGATCGAGCCCATCACGGTCAATTTCGACAAGGAGCCGGAGGTCCCCAAGGCCCCCGGGGGACCCAGGAACCAGCCGGCGCTCCTCACCAACCTCTCGGCCGGGGGGATGTCCCTGCTCGTGTTCCTGGAGCCCCCGCATACCAAGAGGCTCGAGATGCTCCTCACGATCCCCGGCCTCAATCACATCCCCATCGAGGGCAAGGTCGTGCGCGTCCACGAGAAGGGCCAGACCTACAGCGTGGGCATCGCCTTCACCAGGATCGGCAAGAAGGACCAGATCCGCATCAACGGGATGGCCCAGGACCACATGGACTGCGAGACCCGCATCTCCCTCCAGCTCCCGGAGGTCTGCGTGCGCAACTGCACCTTCCACGCCCTGTGCGCCAAGCCCCAGAAAGGCCCCTACTGGCCCAAGAAGTGAGGCAGCCCCGGGGCGCAGGGGAGCCTCGGCCCCGCGTTCTCGTGATCGGGGGGCCCACGGCCTCGGGAAAGACCGAGCTCGCCCTGGCCCTGGCCCGCAGGCTGGGAGGGGAGATCGTCTCCGCCGACTCCAGGCAGCTCTACCGGGATCTCCAGGCCGGGACGGCCAAGCCCAGGCGCGAGGGAGGCTGCGTGGAGGCAATCCCCTACCACCTGATCGACTGCCTGGAGCTCTCCGAAGCCTTCGACGCCGGGCGCTTCGCCGGGATGGCCCGGGGCCTCTGCGAGGAGATCAGGGCCCGCGGCAAGCTCCCGATCCTGGCCGGGGGAACCGGTCTCTACCTGCGGGCCTTCCTGGAAGGCCTCCCCCAGATGCCCCAGCGCCATCCGCCCCTCCGGCTGCGCCTGGAGCAGGAATGCCGGGAGCGCGGCCGGGGATGGCTCCACCAGCGCCTCTCCCGGGTGGACCCGGCGGCCGCGGCCAGGATCCCTCCGGGCAACATCCAGCGCCTGATCAGGGCCCTGGAGGTCTGGGAGCTGACCGGAAAGCCCATCTCGAGCCTCTGGGACGGCCCCAGGAAAGGAGAGGATGGGGCGCTGGTGCTGAAGATCGAGTGGCCGCCCCGCGCTCTCGCGACCAGGATCCTGGAGCGCGCCCGAGCCACCTGGCCCGGGCTTCTCGCCGAGGCCCGCAAGCTCGCGGCCCAGGGCCGCCGCTCCGAGCCCGGCCTTGAGAGCCTGGGCTACCGCGAGGCCCTGCTCTGCGCCCGGGGGGAGCTTGCGCCGGAGAAAGCCTTTGCGGCTCTCCTCCGCGCGACCCTTGCCTACGCCAAGCGCCAGCGGACCTGGTTTCGCCGCCAGCTCAATGGGGTCGTGATTCCGGGAGGCTCGCCCGAGGAGATGCTGGAGAAGGCCCTGGCCGCGGTAGCGGCCGTCCTGAGGCCCGATGCCGGAGGTGCGTTAGGGCCTCACGGGCTGCGAGCGGCAGCGAGCGTACTGGCGCCCATAGGTAATTGTGTTGGGTGCCAAGTGCTGCGAGCGGCTGCGAGCGGCTGCGAGCGTACTGGCGCCCATGGGGAATTGAGTTGGGCGCCAAGTGCTGCGAGCGTACTGGCGCCACGGCGCCAAGTGCTGGCCGCGGTGAGAGCTTGGGCAGGGCCCTCATGAAGCAGGCCCAGAGGCTCTCACAGGCCCAGCACCGCTACCTGCTCCTCGCCCTCTTCACGGCCGGGGCCGTCACCCTGGTCCTGGAGATCGTGGGCACGCGCGTGATCAGCCCCTACTACGGCTCCTCCCTCTACTCCTGGTCGGCCCTGATCACGGTCACCCTGATAGCCCTGGCCGGGGGCTACAACCTGGGCGGCCGCCAGGCCGACAGGAACCCGAGCCTCACCCTTTTCGCGCGCCTCCTCTGCCTGGCCGGGGCCGCGGTGGCCGCGGTCCCGGTCTTGAGGATCCCGGTGCTCAAGCTGACCAGCCCGCTGGGCATCCAATTGGGAGCCCTGGCGAGCGCGACCCTCCTCATCGCCCCTTCCCTGGTGCTCCTGGCCGCCCTGGGACCCCTGGCCATCCGCCTGACCACCCAGGCCCTCTCCGGGGTGGGCAAGAGCGCAGGGGACATCTACGCCCTCTCCACCCTGGGCAGCGTCCTGGGCGTGGCCCTGGCCGGTTTCGTCCTGATCCCCTGGCTTGCCCTCTCGCAGATCCTCTACGGGATCGCCTGCCTGCTTCTCCTGCTGGGGGCCTGGGGCAGCGCTCTCTCCCAGGTGAGGCTCCCCCTGGGCGAGATGGCGGCGGCC
>CAYLZQ010000357.1:0-3005 GCA_964388045.1 uncultured Elusimicrobia bacterium
GTCGTTGACGTCGAGCACCTCCCGCGGCCGGTAGAGGCCTTGAGAGGCCTCAAGGCCCTCCTCAAGCCCGGAGGGCGCTTTTTGCTGCGCACGATCAACGAGGAATGCCTGCTCTCGCAGCTCTCCCTGGCCCTGGCCAGGCTGGGGCTTGACGCCCCGGCCCGCCGCATGCACGAGGTCTACCACGTGCTCTACTTCACTCGGCGCACTCTCGATCTATGCCTTCAGCGCGCCGGCTTGAAGGCGCTGGAACGCTGGCAAGGGGAGTTCCCGGTCGAGCGCGCCTCCCGGAGCCCCCTGGTGCGCGCGGCCCTGCGCGCGGCCTATGCCGCGCAGCGTCTCGCAGGCCGCGCCTACGAGCAGTACGCGGTCGCGCAAGCGCCCTGATGGAACTGGGTCGGCTCTGCCAGGAGCGGCCCCTGCTCGCCATCGCGGCCCTGGGCCTGGCCCTGAGGCTGGGGGGATCCTGGCTCCAGTCCGGCAGGCCTCCCGAGGGGGACGCCGCCGAGTACGCGGCCATCGCCCAGAACCTCGTCCGGACCGGAGAGTTCGCCACCGAGCCCGGCAAGCCCACGGCCAGGCGAGCGCCCCTTTACCCGTCCTTTCTGGCCCTCTGGGCCATGCTGTTTCCCGATTTGTGGGAGCCGGCGCGGCTGGCCCAGGGGCTCTTGGACGCTACGACTCCGCTTTTGCTCTACGCCGTCGGGACGCTGACCTTCCGCCGCAAACGCGAGGCCCTGATCGGGCCAGCCCTCTACGCAATCCACCCCGTCTTCATCGCCTATGCCGGGAGGCTCCTGACGGAGGTCCTCTTTTTTTGGATCTGGGCCCTGGCCTTGTGGCTGGTGCTCAAGTCCCTCGGACCCGAGGAGCGCGGCCCCCTTGGGGAAGCTGGGAGCTGCGCCCTGGCCGGGATTGCCTGCGGGGCGGCCATCCTTTGCCGGCCCACCGCCATTGCCTTCCCGCTGTTCGCGGTCTCCTTCCTGGCCTTGGTGCACAGGCGGATCCCCCGCCTGCTATGGCGTTTGAGCCTTGTCGCCGCCTTCTCCTACCTGACCCTCCTGCCCTGGGCCATGCGCAACAGGCGTGCGGTCGGGCACTGGACGCCGGTGGCGACGGGAGGCGGAGTCTCTCTCTGGGTGGGCACCCAGGCAGGGGCTTATCCCAACTGGCAGGAGAAGACGCGCGAGCTGCTGGCGACCCGCACCGACGCCGAGGCCGACGCGGAGTTCTACCGCCTCGCCAGGAAAGAGTATCTCAGGAACTGGCCCCGCATCCTTCTGGATCTCCCTCGCCGGGCCGCGCGCTTCTGGTTGACGAGCCATTCCTCGCTCTTTGGGATCGACCGGCCGGCCTCCGAGTACCGAAGGCAGGGCCGATGGGGGCTCCTGGCGACGCGGGTCATTTTGTGGGCGCTCCACCTCCTGACCCTGGCGGCAGGGGCCTGGGGGCTGTGGCTCATGCGCTCCGAATGGACCCCTGGATGCACTCTAGCCCTTGCAGCCTTCCTCTACTATAGCGGCCATGTCCTCATCGACTACGGGCCCAACCGCTACCACCTGCCGGCCCTGATGCTCTGGCTGCTCTTCGCAGGCCGTTGCCTGCTCGCCGTGGCCGACTCCCGGCGCGCCGCCCCCTGACTCATGTGCGGGATCTGCGGCCAATACCTTTATAAGACCGGGAGGCCGGTCCTCCCGGAGCTTTTGTCCTCGGCCAACGACGCGCTTCGCCACCGCGGCCCGGACGACTCCGGCATGCTGGCCGAGGGCCCCCTGGGCCTGGCCATGCGCAGGCTCTCGATCATCGACCTTGAGTCCGGACGCCAGCCGATCTCCAACGAGGATGGATCGGTCTGGACTGTGTTCAACGGCGAGATCTACAACTACCTGGAGCTCAGGGCGGATCTCGAGGCCAAAGGGCACAGCTTCCGCACCCGCTCAGACACGGAGACCCTGGTCCACCTCTACGAGGAGCACGGAGAGGGCCTCCTCCAGCGGCTCAACGGAATGTTCGCCTTCGCCCTCTGGGACCGCAGGCGCAAGACGCTCCTGCTGGCCCGGGACCGAGCCGGGATCAAGCCCCTCTACTACGCCCTGGGCCAGGACGGCCTCTCCTTCGCATCCGAGATCCGCCCCCTTCTAAAACTCGGGGCCGGGACCCGGCTCGATCCCGAGGCCCTGGGCGAGTATCTGGGCTCGGGCTATACCCTCTCTCCCCGCACCCTGCTTTCGGACGTGCGCAAGCTCCCGCCCGGGCATCTGCTCTCCTGCGGATCCCAAGGGCTCAGAATCAAGCCCTGGTGGCGCTGGCCCGAGGAGAGAAGGCCCTTCGCGAGCCAAGCCGAGGCCTTGGGGGAGCTCCGCCGCCTGCTCCTTGAGGCGCTCGAGCGCCAAATCAGGGCCGACGTGCCGGTAGGGCTTTTCATGTCCGGCGGGACAGACTCGCGCCTGGTGGCGGCCGGCCTCTCCAGGCTCCTCCAGCGCCCGCTCGCCGCGGTATCCGTGGCTTTCGAGGATCCCGCCTTCGACGAATCCTCGATGGTCCAAGAGAGCGCGCGCCTCTTGGGCGTCCCGGTGACTGAGATCCGCCTTGGCGAAAGCGAGCTTCTCCGGGAGGTCCCGGCCGTGCTGGAGGCCCTCGACGATCCCTTGATGGACCACTCCGCCATACCCACCTACGCCCTCTGCAAGGCGGCCCGCTCGCGCTTCAAGGTCTGCCTCTCTGGAGACGGCGCGGACGAGCTCTTCGGCGGCTACCCGACCTACCTCCTCGATCTTCCCGCGGCCGTGTTTCGCTGGCTGCCCGTCTCTTGGCGCAGCGCCGCGGCTCAAGCGGCGCGCAGGCTCCCCGCGCGAGGGGGGTATCTCAGCCTGGACGAGAAGATCAAGCGCTTTCTCTTCGCCGCGACCCACCCTCCGGAAAAAGCCCACCCGCGCTACAAGGCCTTGCTCCTCGATGATCGGGAGCCGCGTGTCCTTGAGCCTCCCGGCGATCCCTTCGCGGGT
>CAYLZQ010000358.1:0-3003 GCA_964388045.1 uncultured Elusimicrobia bacterium
TCTCTCGACAAGGGACCTGGATCCCGGGAGCCTCCTCGGGAAGGCCAGGAGGGTCCCCTCCATGAGCGGGCTGGACCTGGCCTCGGCCGTGACCTGCGCGGAGAGTTTCTCCTGGAAGGAAGGATTCGAGGAGCGTGGCGAGGCCCTGCACGCGGTGGTCTACGACTTCGGGGTCAAGTACTCGATTTTGCGCTGCCTGGCCCGGATGGGCTGCCGGGTGACTGTCGTGCCTGCGCGGACCACTGCGGCGGAGGCCCTGGGGCTCAAGCCGGACGGGATACTCCTCTCCAACGGCCCCGGGGACCCGGAGCCTTTGACCTACGCGATCCAGGCGATCAAGAGGCTGCTCGAGGCCCGCGTCCCGATCTTCGGGATCTGCCTGGGGCACCAGCTCCTGGGCCTGGCCCTGGGGGGAAGGACCTACAAGCTCAAGTTCGGCCACCACGGGGCCAACCATCCGGTCCGGGACCTGGAGACCGGGAAAGTCGAGATCACGACCCAGAACCACGGCTTCTGCGTGGACGCGGGCTCCCTGCCGCGGGAGGTGAAGACCACCCACCTCAACTTGAACGACCGCACCTCGGAGGGGATGAGGCACTGCGAACTTGCGGCCTTCTCGGTCCAGTACCACCCCGAGGCCTCGGCCGGCCCGCACGACAGCCGCTACCTCTTCGACCGCTTCCGGGAGATGATGCTCTCCGGAAAGCCGGACCTGGCCCTCTCGCGGGGCTCCGGAGGGTCCTGAAATGCCCAGGCGCGCGGACATCGACAAGATTCTGGTCATCGGCTCCGGCTCGATCGTGATCGGCCAGGGCTGCGAGTTCGACTACTCGGGCACCCAGGGGATCAAGGCCCTGCGCGAGGAGGGCTACCGGGTGGTCCTGGTCAACTCCAACCCGGCCACGATCATGACCGATCCGGACATGGCCGAAAGGACCTACCTGGAGCCACTGACCCCGGAGGTCCTGGGGCTCATCCTGGAAAAGGAGCGCCCCCAGGCCGTCCTGCCCACCCTGGGAGGCCAGACGGCCCTGAACCTCACGGTGGCGGCGGCCGAGAGGGGCCTACTGGAAAAATACGGGGTCGAGGTCCTGGGAGCAGGGCTCGAGACCATCCGCAAGGCCGAGGACCGCGAGCGCTTCAAGCAGGCCATGCAGGCCCTGGGACTCGATATCCCGAAAAGCCTGGTCGTGACCGATCCCTCGGAGATCAAGGCCGCCGGCAGGGAACTGGGCTTCCCGCTGATCGTGCGCCCCTCCTTCACCCTGGGAGGGACCGGGGGAGGGATCGCCTACCACCTGGAGGAGCTGCGAGAGCGCGTGCACGCGGCCCTGGAGGCCAGCCCGGTCAAGAAGGTCCTTCTTGAGGAATCGGTCCTGGGCTGGAAGGAGTACGAGCTCGAGGTCATGAGGGACCGCAAGGACAACTTCGTGGTGGTCTGCTCGATCGAGAACCTGGACCCCATGGGGGTCCACACCGGGGACTCGATCACGGTGGCGCCCGCCCAGACCCTGAGCGACCGCCAGTACCAGGAGATGCGAGACGAGGCCAGGAGGATCGTCTCCGCCATCGGGGTGGAGACCGGGGGCTCGAACATACAGTTCGCCGTGCACCCCAAGACCGGGCGCAGGGTGGTCATCGAGATCAACCCCAGGGTCTCCAGGAGCTCGGCCCTGGCCTCGAAGGCCACGGGATTCCCCATCGCCAAGATCGCGGCCAAGCTCGCGGTCGGCTACGCCCTGGACGAGATCCCCAACGACATCACCAAGGCCACCCCGGCCTGCTTCGAGCCCGCGCTCGACTACGTGGTGACCAAGGCGCCCCGCTTTGCCTTCGAGAAGTTCGGGGAGTTCACCCTGGACACGGCCATGAAATCGGTCGGGGAGGCCATGGCCATCGGGCGCACCTTCAAGGAGTCCCTCCAGAAGGCCCTGAGGGGCCTTGAGAGCGGCAAGGCGGGCCTCGAGTTCACTGGCCGGGCGGACCCCGAGACCCTGCTCAAGAAGCTGGCCCTACCCTCCTCGGGCCGGATCTACTACGTCAAGGCAGCCCTGGAGCAGGGGCTCTCCCCGGAGGAGATCGCGGAGGTCTCCGGGATCGACCCCTGGTTCCTCCATCAGATCAGGGAGATCTGCGATTTCGGCCTCAGGCTGCGCGCCGCGAAGCCCTCCGCGGAACTCATCAGGGACGCCAAGCGCCTGGGCTTCTCGGACCTCCAGCTCGCCCTGGCCTGGGGGCGCTCCGAGTCCGCGCTGCGGGCCCTGCGCAGGCGCGCCGGGATACGCCCCTCCTACAAGCTCGTGGACACCTGCGCCGGGGAGTTCGCCTCCCGGACCCCCTACTTCTACTCGACCTACGAGGAGACCGGGGACTTGAAGCCCGGGCGCTCCCGAAGGAAGGTGGTGATCCTGGGCTCCGGCCCCAACCGGATCGGGCAGGGGATCGAATTCGACTACTGCTGCGTCCAAGCCTCGCTGGCCCTGCGGGAAGCGGGCCATGAGTCCATCATGGTCAACTGCAACCCGGAGACTGTCTCGACGGACTACGACACCTCCGACCGCCTCTACTTCGAGCCCCTGACCCTGGAGGACGTGCTGGAGATCCTGGACCGCGAGAGGCCCCTGGGAGTGGTGGTCCAGTTCGGGGGCCAGACCCCCTTGAACCTCGCCCTGCCCCTCGCCAGGGCCGGGGTCAGGATCCTGGGGACCAAGCCCAGATGGATAGACGCGGCCGAGGACAGAAGGCTCTTCGGGGCCATCCTGAAAAGGTTGAAAATACCCGCGCCTGAAAACGGCATAGCCAGGAACCCTCGCCAGGCCATAGGCTTGGCGAGGAAAATAGGCTACCCGGTGATGGTCCGGCCGAGCTACGTCCTGGGGGGGCGCGCCATGGAGATCGTCTACGACGACGACTCCCTGCGCGACTACGTCCTGCGCGCGGTGAAGGCCGCGGCCCACCCCTCCCTCCTGATCGACCGCTTCCTATCGGACGCGACGGAGATAG
>CAYLZQ010000359.1:0-2992 GCA_964388045.1 uncultured Elusimicrobia bacterium
GCGTGGCAGGCTTGCCCTCGACTGCAGCCTTCAGGATCGCCTCCAAGGCGGGCTGCGGCCGGCCTTCTCCGCCCAGCCGGGTTTCCCCCAGCTCCGCGAAACCGCCACGCTTTCCACGTGGGAAAGCCCCTGGGGGAGCTTCCTTGCCCGCTATAAAAGTGCCGCGGGTGCTGCCCAGGTCCTCGATCGCGAAGGAACCGTCGCGGCCCAGGGTGACCTTCAAATGTCCGGCTCGGCCTTCCCCAGCCCGGGAAACTGTATTATCGAGCTCAAAGCGCCCGGAAACATCCCTGCCGCCAGCCCCGCGGCCCAGGATGAACTCCTCGCCTGGCCGCAAACCCTTGAAGCTACTTGGTTTGGAAGGGTCTACCAGGAAGTGGGTGACTCTCGTATCAAACTGGTCCTGGGCCTTGGCTCCCTTGACCTTGGCCTCAAGGGCGGGGTAGCGCGAGAGGTCATTGATGGAAACGATCTCGAAGGGCTTGCCGCCGGCCTTGATGCGGATGGGGCTTCCCTCCTCGTACCTGAGGGCCTCCCTGCCCTCCACGGGGCGATAGGCCGCCTCTCCCAGGGCCGCGCCTGGCCTCTGCTCGGCACGCTGGGCCATCATGGCCTGGTCTCGATAGTCGAGATACTTTTCCTGAAGCCGGGGCAGATCCTCCATGGCCACAACCGCGATGCCCTTGCCCTCGACCAATTTTGAAATGGCCTCCCTATGCTCTCCGGGCGTCGCAACCACCGTGGCGGCGAGCTCGCGCACGACCGCCTCCCCCTCAATGCCCAAGCGAAAATGCTCGCGGACCGGTCCGCCGGATTCATAGCCCACGACTACGACCGGGATGCTTGCCAGTCGGTCGATCTCGGCCCTTTCCGCGGGCGAAAGCCCATCGAAGTATTTCTTGGCTCCCTCCAACTCGCGGAGCCTGGCCTGCCAATCAGCCTTGGTGATATTGTAGGGATAGACGGGCCTGTCGCCCGGCAGAGCCACTATTTTTTCAAGCAGGCTGATCTTTGCGTCAATGTTGGAGGGAGAAACAGCATAGGCGCGCGGATCGGAACTCATCTCCGCGTACTTCATCGCCTCCCCCACGAACCCGTTCCGCACCCAGCCCTCCGGACCCTGGTAGCTGCTGAAGAATTCCAAATTGATGGTGGAAACGTATTGCTGATTGAGTTTCGTTCGTCCGCCTGATTCGCCGGAAAATATTTTTCCGCCCTTCTCCCTCACCTTGTCGCCCGCAAGCACCTTGCCTCCGAGCTCGATGATGCCTTTCAAGGCCTGGGCATTGGTGCCGTGCGCGTGGAAGCTCCTGCCTGAGGAAGAGGCTTTGGCCGCCATCAACTTCGCCGAATTCTCCACAAGGCCGCCCCGCCTGACTGCCTCGCTGGGAGGAGCGCGCGCTTGGGGAGGGGCTTTCTCAGCCTCTGCCGGACCCTCCTCTCCTGCCTGGGCAACCCTCCCAGCTTCCTGGGCCTGCTTGAGCGCTATCTGCTCCTTATAGAAAGCTTCAAGCATTCCCCGCGTGGCTGGCTCGCCCACGGCAGCGGCTTGCAGAATGGCTTCCAAGGCTGGCTGTGGCCTGCCCTCGCCGCCCAGGCGAGCTTCCCCTGCTTCCTGCGCCTTCTTGAGCGCGATCTGCTCGCGGTAAAGGGCTTCAAGCATCTCCCGCGTGGCAGGTTTGCCATCAGCAGCAGCCTTCAGGATCGTCTCCAAGGCAGGCTGGGGCCTGCCTTCGCCGCCCAGGCGATCCCCAAATCCGCCCCTCCTGACGACCTCCCCGCCGGCCTCGGAGGCTTTCCTAGCCCTCGCGATCTCAACCAGTATTTCTTGAGGGGTCAGGACCAGCCCGGGATGGAAGGCGAACTGGAGCGCATCCCTCCCCAGGACGCTTCCAGCCTCCCTCTCCGCTATTCCCATCCTTGCCGCCTTCTCGATGTTCGCCCGAGCTATCCTTTCGCCCAAGGGCTTGAGATAGGCGGCCGGCTGGCCATGGGGAACGGCCAGGATGAACTGAGTCCGGCCATTGGGCAAGGCCTTGAAGCTGAGCTGCAGGGGCTTGTCATGGGCCAAGGGCGGTCCTCCCCAACCCGAGAAAATGCCCTCGGCGCTGATCCTGTCCCCGTCGAATACGAAAACATCCTCAAGGGCTCGCGAAGAGACCCCCTCCTTTTCCAGCAGGGCCCTGGACTCCTCCGCAAGGCCCAGCTCGGCCTTCCGGGCCTGCTCCTTGGCGGTTTCCACGGACGATCTGAAAGCCTCGGCGTTGTCCCTCCGGAACTTCTCGTTTCTCAGGGTCTCAGTCATCCCCCCCAGCACTTCCTTCATGAGAGCCTTCTGCCGCTCGGGAGGCAGTTGATCGAATCGGTCGGAACCCTGGACCCCGTGCTTCTTCAAGGCCTCGTCGTATAGCTTGAAGACCGCCTGCTGGAGCTCTATGGCCTCCCGGAGCTCGGGACTGCCCTTGGCGTCCTCGTAGGCCTTCCGTCCAAAGAAGCCGAAGTCCTCGAAATGGGTGGCAAGCCTTATGCGGCGCATGAGGGCGGGATCCCGGGCCACGGCTTCCAGGTTCGACAAGACCCAGACCGACCAGGCCCCGTCACCCAGGTTGTTGGTGGAGTACTTCTGGAACCTCTGCTTGAGCAGAGCCTCCTTCTGCTCCCTGGTCCCCGGGCCATCGAGCGTCTTCTCGATGGCGTCCATGAGCTTCATGGTGGTGTTCACCTCGGGGTTCTTGGGGTCGAAGAACCGGCCGTGGTGGTCGATGATGATCCCCTCGGTCCTTTCCAGGGGAAGCTGGGAGAGTCCGGCGTCGTAGTCCAGGACCACCGCCCCGCCCTTGCCCAGCCTCCTGCCCGCCACCCCGCGCTCGGGATTGAGCTCGCGGTAGACGCGCGCAAGGAAGATGTCCTGCTTTTCTTCCGGCGTCAATTCGGGCAGGCCCTTCTCTCTTCGGATCTTCTCTATCTCGGTGAGCCTGTCTTGGGCCTTTCG
>CAYLZQ010000360.1:0-2986 GCA_964388045.1 uncultured Elusimicrobia bacterium
TTTTTTGCCTCTATCTGGCCTTCCCGGACAAGGTCTATGTGTTCGACGGGATCCTGTTTTCGATCGTCATCGACAGGGAAACCGCCGATCTGGGCGCCGTGCTGTTCAACCGCAGGCACCTGCTCTTCAATCCCGTCATGCTAGGACTCCGCGACCTCGTGGTGGCCTCGGGGCACCCGATCGAGGGTTATGAGCTCGTTCAGAAGGTCAACGCGTGCTTCGGGGTTCTCGGGATATGGCTGTATTATCGGATCCTCGCGCGCTTGACCCGGGACGAGGCGGTTTCCGGGATATGCTCCCTTTTCCTCGGACTTTCCTGCAGCTATTGGAGCCGGGCCACGGAGGGCCAGGTCTACATGCTCATGACCTTCGGGGCCTTGGCCACGGCCTGGGCCTCTTGCGCCCTGCTGGAGCAGCCCCGCTGGCGCCGCGTCGCCGCTCTGGGTCTGGCTTGGACTGGAGCCGTCCTATTTCACGCGGCCAATGCCGTCCTGATGCCGATGGCCGCGGCGGCGCTCTGGCTGAGCGCCGGGCCCAGGCGCGCCAAGTTCCTGGCCGCGGCCCTCGCCATGGCGCTCGCGGTGTGCGGCGCTTACGCCTGGGCCTTCCACATCCGGGGGCCCTCCTCCCTGCTTGCCTTCCTCTGGGCCGCGACCGAGTTCAGCTCGACGGGAGAGGTAAGCGGCATGGGCTCTCTGTTGTGGAGTTTCTTTTTCAGGGAAGGCCTCAGCCCCCTCTCCTGGACGACGCTCACCCTGCGCCAGCTCTCCTCCTCCCTGGTCTTTTGCTCCTCATCCGCCGCCTGGCCGGTCCTGGCTGGGGCCCTCTTGTGCGCGGCGCTCGCCGTCGCGTTGAAAGCCGCCTGGCCTTCCCTCGATCGGAACCAGCGCCTGGCCGCGGGGCTTGTGGCGCTGTGGGGCCTAAGCTTTGTCTTTCTCGACGTCTTCTGGCGCGGCGGGCCTTTCTTCTGGGGCCCTCCCGCGGCCTCCTTCCTGGCTCTGGCCGCCCTGTCCTGGACGAGGCACATGGAGGCCGGGGCGAGGCGCGCGGCCCTGGGCCTAGGGGCTTGCCTCGTCCTGGCGGCCGGAGCCTGGAACCTGGAGGCCGGCATCCGGCCCCAGAGCCGGCTGGAGAACAACGAGGGGTATCGCAAGGCCATGTTCGTCAAGGGGCACACGGTCTCCGTCTGCTGGGTGGCTACCTCGGGCCTGGGATTCGGCAACTCCAAAGTCTACCTGACCAAGTTCGCTAAGCGCTCCACCCGGGCGCTGGAGCACTACCTGCGCGCCGGCCCCAAGGCTGAGGCCCTGACCAGATTCAGGAACTTCCTCCAGAACGTCATGCGCCACGGCCTTCCCCTCTACGCGCTTTCCGACCTGATCGAAGACCAAGCCGTGCAGGACCAGTTCCGCAAAGTCTGGGGGGTGACGCCGGAGGAGGTGCGAGCCTGCTTCGGCCCAGGCCGCTTCGTCCCGATCGCCGCTTACGACCAAAAGCTGCGCATCCTTCTTTTCGTCCCCCAGTCCCATCGGGAGGCCTTGTTCGCGGGGCTCGCCTTCAACGTCCTATACATGAGAGACCCCCTGCGCACCCGGGAGGTGGCAGGCGTCATGGAACGGCTGGGCACGGAGATGACCCCGGAAAGCCGCCGCCGCACGGCCTCCCTGCTGGAGGAAAGCCGCTACGGGGCCCTGCTGGTCTTCGCAGGCATGTCACCCTATCTCGACGAGCAGACCCGGCGCCACGCCCAGGAGGTCACCCGCCAGTTCATGCAATCGCCCACGCCCGAGGCCAGGGTGGCCTTGAGCACGATCTACAGGCATCTCGGAGTCGACAGAGAGGAATAGCGAAACCTGTTTCGCCGCGTCAGCCGGCCTGGCGGGCCAGGCTCTCGGCCGGGACGGCGGAGGAGAGGCTCCCGTTGTGGTCTATGTAGGTGTACTCCTGCATCACGGCCTCGCATTGGTTGAGGAGGTCCACCCCCTCCCTGGGCTTCAAGGCCCCGGCCTTGACCTGGGCGTCCGCCGCTGACTTCACCATCTTGACGAGCTCGAAGCCGCTGTACTGGATGCTGGCCAGGACCTCCCTCACGGTCTGGCCGCGGATGATCTCCTCCAGGTAGTAGCCCCCAGGCTCGTCTTCGTCCTGGAAGACGTGGACCTCGTTGACCCGGCCGAAGAGGTTGTGGATGTCCCCCATCGTGGACTGGTAGGCCCCCATCAGGAATATTCCGAGGTAGTAGGGCTCCCCGGCCACAAGCTCGTGCGCCGGGAGCAGCCCCCCGGCCTTGCGGTGGCAGGCGAAGTGCGAGATCTTGCCGTCCGAGTCGCAGGTGATGTCCACCAGGGAGGCGCGGCGGGCAGGCTCCTCGTTCAAGCGCTGCAGGGGCATGATGGGGAAGAGCTGGCCGATGGCCCAACTGTCCGGGAGGGACTGGAAAAGGGAGAAGTTGCAGAGGTACTGGTCCCCGAGGCTCTTGCACATCTCGTGGAGATCCTCCGGGACGTACTTGGCTTTGGGCATGAGCTTCGCGATCTCAAGGCAGAGGCGCCAGAAGAGGAGCTCGATTCTGGCCTTGTCGTCGAGGTCGAGATATCCCAGCTTGAAGAGGCTGAAGGCCTCCTCCCGGCGCTGGACCCCGTCGTGATAGCTCTCGGCCAGGTTCTTGGGGTCGAGCGACTTGATGATGTCGCGCATCTCCTGGACCACGTCCGCTTCGCTCGAGGCCTCCTTGAGCTCGATCGGGGAGGCCCCGGCCTCGATGGCCCCGAAGGCGTTGACGACCAGGAGGGAGTGGTGGGCGACCAGGGAGCGCCCGGATTCGGTCACGATGTGGGGCTCGGGGACCTTCTCCTGGCTGCAGACCTCCTGGATCGTGTAGACCACGTCCGAGACGTACTCGCGCAGGGTGTAGTTGATGGAGCTGTCCACCGCGGTGTGGGTCCCGTCGTAGTCCACCCCCAGGCCTCCCCCGCAATCCAGGAAT
>CAYLZQ010000361.1:0-2985 GCA_964388045.1 uncultured Elusimicrobia bacterium
CGCCTGAGCAGAAAGGAGAGGGCCTCGGCCGTGGCCGCCGGGGGCGGAGCCAGCAAGCCCCGGCGGGGGGAGGGCGCCCCCAGCTTCTCCAGATAGACCTCCTCGAGGGCGGATCTCAAGTCGCGCAGGAGCTGGGCGGGCTCCAGGCCCTCCTCGTAGGCCTTCTGGAGCCTTTCCCTCAGGGCCGAGGGATCGCGCTCGATGAGGGCCATGACCAGGCCGGAAAGGGTCTCCTGGGGAGTGAGGCCGAACATCTCCCGGACCGCTCCCTCCGTGATCCTGCCCGGGACCGCGGAGCGGCACTGATCGAGCAGGCCCACCGCGTCCCGGAGAGACCCCTCGGCGCATCCGGCCAGGAGCTCCAGGGCCGCGGGCTCCGCCTCCATCTTCTCTTTCTTCGCGATCTCCCCCAGGCGAGCCGCCAGGATGTCCAAGGGGATGGGCCTGAACCTGAACCTCTGGCAGCGGGAGGCGATGGTGGCCGGGATCTTGGCCGCCTCGGTCGTGGCCAGGACGAAGACCGCGTGCGGGGGGGGCTCCTCCAGGGTCTTCAAGAGGGCGTTGAAGGCCGAGGTGGAGAGCATGTGGGCCTCGTCTATGATGAAGACCTTGAAGCGGTCGCGCGCCGGGGCCAGGCCCACGGTCTCGATGATCACCTGGCGCACGTTGTCCACGCTGGTGTGGGAGGCCGCGTCCATCTCCAGGACGTCTAGGCAGGAAGAAGCCGCTATCTCCCGGCAGGGGAGGCACTCCCCGCAGGGCTCTGGCGTCGGGCCCTTGACGCAGTTCAAGGCCTTGGCCAGGATCCTGGCCATGGTGGTCTTGCCCACCCCCCGGGGGCCAGTGAAGAGGTAGGCATGGGCGAGCCTGCCTGAGGCGACCCCGTTTTTGAGCGTCACCGAGACCGCGGGCTGGCCCAGGACCTCCCCCAAGCCCTGGGGACGATACTTGCGGGCCAGGACCACGTAAGGGGACTTCTTCACGGCTGGGATTTCCCGGCGGCGCGGCCCTCGAGGCTCAGGCGCCCGGGGCCGAAGGCCGCCACCTGGAGGAGCCCTCCCAGGATGGCCATGTTCTTGAGGAGGTGTATCCTCTGGTCCGGGGAGGCGTGGAATATCCAGGTCGCCGCCACGAGAAACAGAGAGAGGGCTGCGGCCCCCCAGCGGGCCCGGTAGCCCAGGCAGAGGGCCACCCCCCCGAGGAGCTCGAGGGCCGCCGCGGCCGCGCAGAGGAAGGCGGCCGCGGGCATGCCGTGGGCCTGCATGAATTCGACCGTGCCCGCGAAATTGGTGATCTTCCCGAAGGCCGAGGCCAGGAACACGGAGGCCAAAAGCAGGCGGCCCGCCATGGCCAGGATGCCCTCCCAATCCGTCATGGTTTCTTTCCCAAACGACCTTAAGGAATCAACCATTTCCTGCGCCATGCTCGGTCACAGCTACAGGATACCACTCGTCCTCCGGGGGTGTCAAACGCGCGGGATTGCCCCCAAGTGATATACTCTTGGGATGCTGCTGAAGCCCTGGATAGCCTCCGTGGGAGCCGCGGCCTGGCTCCTGTCGGCCCAGGCAAGGGCCACGACCCCCGAGGCCCCGAGCCTCTGGCAGGAGCGCTTCTTCTTCGACGCCCTGCTCCAGGCCCGGGACCGCCTGGCCCGCGCCCAGAGCGATCCGCAGATGATCCCGGCCATGAAGGCGATCGCCGGCCAAGTCGCCCAGCAGGTAGCCAACCTCCAGCAGGTGGACGCCTACGTGAAGGCCCAGCAGGACAACCTGCGCTACGCCTTCAGCCAGGAGGACCCTGAGCCGAGCCTGGAGACCATCGGGGCCAACCTCGAGACCCTGGGAAAGGGAAGCGACCAGATCCGCCACAACCTCTACTATCTCACCGCGCGCTGCCGCCTGGCCTCCTCCCAGGCCCTCCCCGACCAGGAGATGTACCAGGCCGGGCTCCTGATCCTGGGCCAGATCCAGCAGCTCCAGCTAGCCCTCAACTCCCTCTACCTGAACGCGGTGGAGGCCCGCCGCGTCATCTACGAGAACGCCTGGGCGGCCGGCAAACCCTTCAAGCAGAAGACGGAGCTCCTCCTTCGGAGCGTGGTGCGCATCCAGGACTCGGTCTTCTCCGTCTACAATGCGGGCTACGAGCTCACGATGCGCTGCCGCTAGGTCGGGCCTGGGAAGGCCCGACACAGATGCGGCTGAGGAAAGCCTAATAGCATCTAGTACACACGGCAAGGAGTTCGCCAATGGGTTTCTTCTAAGAATTCCCAGAACTCCTTGCCGTGTGAAACCACGGATTCTGTATATGTCCGTGCGCAAAGCGCACGGACATAGAAAGGCCGTTAAGGTCATAGGCATTTTTTTGTTCCTTTTGCCGTTGCCGTTCGTCCGCGCAACCCCCTGCCTCCAGGAAGGCAAGGCCCTGCCAGAGGTCTCCCTCTCCCTGGCGGCCAAGGGCCTTGACCGCCCCACCCATGTGGCCAACGCCGGGGACGGAAGTCTCCGCCTCTTCATCGTGGAGCAGGCGGGCCGCATCCGGATCCTCCGGCAGGGGCGCCTCCTGGAGAGGTCCTTCCTCGACATCCGCCCCCGGGTCAAGTCCGGGGGCGAGATGGGGCTCCTAAGCGTCGCCTTCCACCCGCGTTTTTCCCAGAACAGGAGGCTCTTCGTCAACTACACCTCAAGGGCCGGAGGCCTGCATACGGTGGTCTCCGAGTTCCGGGCCGGGGAGGATCCCGACCTCGCGGACCCATCCAGCGAGCGAGTCCTCCTCGCTATCCCGCAGCCCTACTCCAACCACAACGGAGGCCAGAACGCCTTCGGCCCCGACGGCACTCTCTACATCGGGATGGGAGACGGGGGATGGGGCGACGACCCCCATGACAACGGCCAGAGCCTCAGGACCCTGCTGGGGAAGATGCTGAGGATCGATGTCGACGGCCGCGACAGCGGCCTTCCTTACGGGATTCCTCCTGACAATCCATTC
>CAYLZQ010000362.1:0-1270 GCA_964388045.1 uncultured Elusimicrobia bacterium
CTGTGGTCGGCTCGCAGAAGAGGTGGGCCAGGCCCGCCATCTTTGAGGAAAGCTCCGGGTGGGTGGCGTCTATCCCTGTGTCTATGAAGGCTATGGTAACGCGGTTGGAGGCCCCTGTCTCGTACTCCCAGCCCCCGAAGGCGTCCACCTGGCTCAAGGCGTACTGGGTGGGGACCAGGGGGTCGTTGGGGGTGCGGCTGGGCCAGTAGACTCGGTTGGGGGAGGCTGAGACGACCCCGGGCAGGCCTGAGAGCAGCCTCAGGCCCTCGGCAACCCTCATCCCGGGCGGAAGGGCCACCACGCTCAAGGGGCCTGGAAGCTCGGAGACCAGGCTTGCCCCTGCCGCCGCGAGAGCCGCCCTGCGGTCCTTGAGCTTGGAAGCCGGCGCGAACCTCACCAGGGCCTGCCCAGCCACCACCTCGATGGAGCGCCCCCCGGAGAGCACCCCGGGAAGCTTCTCCACCTTGATGGCCCGGGCCGGGGAAGCGGCCAGAAGGAGGAGGCCCAGGATGGGCCTCACGCGAGCTTGTTCTCCCTTCGGATGATCTCGACCAACTGGTGGATGTCCGAGAGCTCGAACTCGGCCCCTGACTCCTTGGTGTCGAAGGTGTTCCCGTATCTGGCCCAGGCCGTCCGGATGCCCAGGGCCTTGGCCCCCGCCACGTCCCTCTCGGCCCAGTCCCCCACCATCAGGGTCTCCTGGGGCTTGGTCCCCAGGATCTCGAGGGCCTTGAGGAAGGGCTCGGGGGCGGGCTTGCGCACCCCCGTGTCCTCGTGGGTGATCACGTGATCGAAGAAGTGGTGCAGGCTCAGGGCCACGATCCTCAGCCAGACGTCGAGCTTGGGGGCGTCCTAGATCACGACCCGCTCGATCCCGAGCCCGAGGAGCTCGATGAGGGTCAGATGGACGTGGGGGTAGAGGGACATGGCCCCGGCCTTGGCGCGCCTGTAGCCGATGATCCCCGCGGCCAGGATCTTGTAGTCTATGTGGCCGAACTCCTTCTTCAAGACCTTGTCGAAGATCCTCTGGTCCTCGACCCCCTCCTTCCAGTAGACGTCGAAGATCTTCTCGACCATCCTGGCCTTCTCGACCTTGAGGCCCGCGTCTATCATGCCCTCGACCGCGGAGTCCACCGCCGCCCGCTTCATCCTCATGAAGTCGGTCAGGGTGTTGTCGATGTCGAAGATGACGGCTTTGATCATATGTCGACGCGGAAGCCGCGGAGCGGCTTCCGCGTCCTTATCAAGAAACTCCTTCACCCCCCCAACG
>CAYLZQ010000362.1:1280-2978 GCA_964388045.1 uncultured Elusimicrobia bacterium
GCCTTGATCACTCCTTGGCCCTCTCAACGTAGGTCGCCGTCCTGGTGTCCACGCGGACCTTGTCCCCCTCCTTGATGAAGAGGGGGACCTGGATCTCAAGGCCCGTTTCCAGGGTCGCCGGCTTCATCATGTTGGAGACGGAGTCTCCCTTGATCCCGGGGACCGTGGAGGTCACGGCCAGCACCACGTTGGCCGGCAATTCGATCGCGGAAAGCCTCTCGTCGATGTAGACCCCCAGGACCTGCATGTTCTCCTGGAGGAACTTGACCTGGGGACCGAGCTTGGACTTCGGAAAGGAGACCTGCTCGTAGGTCTCAAGGTCCATGAAGACTGCGCTCTCCCCCTCGTCGTAGATATAGGCCTTCTCGCGCCTGGTGACAGGAACCTCCCGGAACTTGGTCCCCGAGGAGTAGGACCTCTCGACCACGCTCCCGGTCGTCAGGGAACGCAGGGTCGCCCGGTAGACGGCCTGGGCCTGGGACTTGCGGTGGTGCTGGTAGCTCAGAACCTCGTAGATCTGGCCCTCGTCCTCGAAGACGAGCCCGTTGTGAAAGTCCGACGTGCTGATCATCCAAGCCCTCCTGATGGGAATTATCCAAATGTTACAATATTTCCCAATGGCCCGTTTAGACCCGGAGCGGATCAAGACCGTCGCGGCCATCCTCCTGGGAAGGCTCGGGGACCTCATCATGGCCACCCCCTTCCTGCGCTCCCTGCGCCTGCGCTTTCCCCGGGCCGGGATCAGGCTCTTCACCAGCGGTGCCTGCCGGGAGGCGGCCGGGCTGATCCCCTTCGTGGACGAGGCCCTGGCCTTCCAGGGCATGGCCAGCATCCAAACAGCAGCAGCGCTGCTCGCCAATCGCTGCGATCTCCTGGTGGACCTCAACCCCTCGTTCTCGCGCCGCTCGGCCGCCCTATCGGTCCTGGCCCGCTCGTCCCTCAAGCTTAGTTTCCTCAGAGGCCGGTTTGACTGGGTCTTCGATCTTCACGCGGATCCCCCCGGAGAGAAGGAGCACATGCTGGAAAGGTATGCGCGCCTGGCGAAAGCCCTGGGAGCCCCCTATGAGCCGAAGACGGAGCTGAGGCTCAAGCCCGAGGACGAGGAAAAAGCGGAAGACCTCATGGAACGGCTTGACCCGAAGCCAAAAGGGCTTCGGGTCGCAATACACCCCGGAAACTTCAAGAAGTTCGACAACCGCTGGCCTGAGGGGAAATTCGCGGAGCTCACGGACAGGCTCCTGGAAGACCCCGGCTTGAGCCTCTTCTACCTGGCCGGGCCCGGGGAGGAGGAGCCCGTGCGCGCCATCGTGGCCAGGCTCAAACGCCCTGTTCCTGTCCTTCCCCCAGCCTCCCTGGGAGTGATCGGAGCCTTGATGAAGCGCATGGACCTCTGCGTCCTCAACATCACGGGCACCACGCACTTGGCCGCTGCCCTGGGGGTCCCCACCTTCGGCTTCTACTCCGGCTACACCCACGCGGTCTGGAGGCCGCGGGGGGCCATTCATGCCGGAGTGGTCTCCGATTCCTGGGAGTCCTGCCGCGGGATCCCGGTCGAGGAGGCCTGGGCGGCGCTCAAGGCCCTTTCCAGGGCCCCAAAATCCCATTGACTTGACCTCGGGGCGGACCTATACTTAGAGTGTGAAACCCGGAGTCCTGGCGAATCTCCGGTTCCTGAGCTTTCTTCCCGGGATCGCTCCA
>CAYLZQ010000363.1:0-2972 GCA_964388045.1 uncultured Elusimicrobia bacterium
GGGCGCTGACCGTGCGCCGCGTGCTCAGGGCGCCGGCGGACGCGGTGGGTGCCGGGGCCTCGGAGAGGGTCTTCTGGGTCGCGGCCCGGGAGGCGGCCGTGGCCTTCCCGGAGGTTCCGCCCGTGGACGCGGCCGTGGTGGGAATCGTGGATGGGCGCCAGGCGAGGGATTTCAGGGGCTGAGCCATGTTCATCGCCGAGGTGGTCGGAAACGCGTGGGGCACGCGCAAGCATCCCTCCCTGGGAGGAAGGAGGCTTCTCTTGGTGCGGCCGATCGACCCCCTGAGCGAGGAGCCCCTCGGGGATGCGGTCATGGCCTTGGACGGCGGCGTGGACTCAGGGCCGGGGAGCGTGGTCCTGGTCCTTGACGAGGGCAACTCCGCGCGGGGGGTCCTCAAGGACGAGAAGGCTCCGGTCCGCACGGTCATCTGCGGGATCGTGGACAGCGTGATCTCGGGAGGGCGGGTCAAGAAATATGCATGAAGGCGATCTGAGGAAAATCGTGGAGGAGGTGGTCAGGGCCCTGGCCCAGAGAGGCCTTATTAAGGAGGCCCCCGCCACGCCTGGCGGGGGTTTTCGGGGGGAGAGGAGCCGTTTTATTGAGGAGGGGTCCTGCGGCTGCGCCTCGCCCGGGGCCACTGCGATGAAGGCGGCCAAGGCTGCTCCGAGGGTGACCATAGGAACTGCGGGGAAGGAGTTTTCCAGCGACTGGCAGAGACCCAAGCCTCCCCCCGCGGCGCCGGCGGCGGTTTGCGTCGAATCGGAACACGAGCACACGGGGTCGAGTTCCTGCCCGCAGTGCGAGCCCCTCCTGCTTTCGAGCGAGAGCGAGTTCAAGGCCCTGGGCTGCGACCGCGTGGCGGTCTGCCATCCGACGAAGAAGGCCTCGGCGGTCGCGCGCCACGTGGACCACACCCTGCTCAAGCCCAACGCGACCCAGGAGGAGATCGCCAGGCTCTGCGAGGAGGCCCGGGCCTACTGCTTCGCCTCGGTCTGCGTGAACCCCTCCTATGTCCCCCTGGCGGCCAGTCTCCTCAAGGGGAGCGGGGTCAAGGTCTGCACCGTGGTCGGGTTTCCCCTGGGCTCGACCACGCCGACGGTCAAGGCCATCGAGGCGAGGGATGCCATCGCCAACGGAGCCGACGAGATCGACATGGTGATCAACGTGGGGGCTTTGAAGTCCGGCAATGACGCGGCCGTCCATGAGGACATCAAGGCCGTGAGGGAGGCCGCCCGCGGGCGGGTGCTCAAGGTCATCCTGGAGACGGCCCTCCTCTCCAACGAGGAGAAGGTCAGGGCCTGCCTGCTCGCCAAGAAGGCCGGGGCCGATTTCGTCAAGACCTCGACCGGGTTCGGAGGGGGCGGGGCCACGGTCGAGGACGTCAGGCTCATGCGCGAGGCGGTGGGCCCCCTGATGGGGGTCAAGGCCTCTGGCGGTATCCGCGACGCCAAGGCCGCCGAGGCCATGCTCAAGGCCGGGGCCACCCGCCTGGGGACCTCCGCCAGCGTCGCGATCGTGACGGAAGGGGGCAAGGGGCCCGGAGCCCAGGGGTATTAGATTCATGGCGAAGAACAAGCCGGTCAAGTTCAGGCTCAAGGTGGACATCCAGTGCGTCTCCTGCGGGTCCCTCGCCCACCTCCAGGGGGAGTCTTTCCCGAAGTTCTGCCCCTGCTGCGGGGCGGCCATGGAGAGGTTCTGCCTGCGCTGCCAGAAGAAGGCCGAGATGTACTTCGAGGAGTGGTGGCCGGAGGAGGAGGAGTGCGTGCGGACCTACAGCCCTGCCCGGCGCTGCTCGCGCTGCAACGCCTTCCTTGAGGAGGAAGACGAGGAGCGGGGCGAATATCAGAATTAAAAGCTTGATGAACGAAACGGCCGGTAAGCCCGCGGCCCTCGACTTCGTCTCGGGCGACTAGGAGGTATTATGGCTGAGGTGCGCGAGGCGCTGGGGTTGGTGGAGACCAAGGGGTTCGTTGGCATGATCGAGGCCTCGGACGCGATGGCCAAGGCGGCCAGGGTCAGGCTCCTGGGCTACGAGAAGATAGGCTCAGGGCTGGTGACCACCCTCTGCCGGGGGGAGGTCGGGGCGGTGAGGGCCGCGGTGGACGCGGCCGCGGCCGCGGCCCAGAAGGTGGGGGAGCTGGTCGCGGTGCACGTGATCCCGCGCCCCCACGACGACCTTGAGAGATACCTGGACCAGATCTCGATCAAGCTCGCCAAGTAAAGCGGGTCGCTAAGGGCGCGAGGAGCCCGGCGCTGGCGAGGCGTCCTTCGCGGTTCGTCGTTGCTTGAACCCACGTGTTCACCCGAAATGACCTCATCGACGTCGTCATGCGGCATTTGTCCGCTGCCCTCCCCGCCGACAAGGAGGAGGGCCGCGCTCATCCCCCCATGCTCCCCAAGGGCCGCCCCTTCCTTTCCGAGCGCGAGATCAAAAAGAGGTTGACTCCCCCGGCCCAAGAGCTTACAATACCTAAGGAGGCCATCCTCAGCCCCCTGGCGACGGATTGGCTGGTGCTCGAGGGGATTCGCGTCATCCGGGAATAAAAATGGCTGTCGACATCCAGGGACTCTTGAAGCTGATGGTCCAGAAGGACATCTCGGACATCCATTTCAAGGCCGACTCCTGCCCGGCCCTGCGCCTTCACGGCGCCATGGTCATGGCGGCCAGCCTCCCCAGGCTCTCGGCCGAGGAGGTCAAGGCCCTAGCCTACCAGCTCATGACCCCGGAGCAGGCCCAGGAGTTCGAGAGGGAGCTGGAGCTCGACATGGCCTACAGCCTCGAGGGGGTCTCGCGTTTCCGGGTCAATGTCTTCCGCCAGAAGGGCACCGTGGGCCTGACCCTGCGGGTGGTTCCGATGAGGCTCAAGAGTTTCGAGGAGCTCAACCTCCCGGCGGAGCCCCTGGGGAAGCTGGGCGCCGAGACCAGGGGGCTGGTGCTTTTCGCCGGGATCACCGGGGCCGGCAAGACCACG